>NZ_JBNKSF010000036.1:0-68460 GCF_050297175.1 Gynuella sp.
GGAAATGGAAATGGAAATGGAAATGGAAATGGAAATGGAAATGGAAATGGAAATGGAAATGGAAATGGAAATGGAAATGGAAATGGAAATGGAAATGGAAATGGAAATGGAAATGGCGTCCCCTAGGGGACTCGAACCCCTGTTACCGCCGTGAAAGGGCGGTGTCCTAGGCCACTAGACGAAGGGGACGCTTCGTTTTCAACATGGCCGTTGAAAGTGGTGCGTATAATAACAGCGAATTATCCGAGCGCAAGCTTTTTCTTTAAAAATCAAAGCACTAGAGGAAAACTGACTCACTTCCGCTTTAAACTCTCTGGTTCTTTAATGATCTCGATGATATAAAAACCCAAATACTGAGGTTGCTATATCGCCAGGAATGAGCAAATTTTATGAAACTGAATATTATCGAGTGTGACGAGTTACATCCTGACCTGACCAAAGACTACTGCGGCTACGGGAGGATGTTCGAACAGTATCTTGGCTCATTAGATTCTGAAATCACTTTTCAGCATTTTTCTGCCATCAAGCGCCAACTGCCCAAAACCGTTACCCCACAAGATGTATACCTTCTAACCGGTTCCAAGTATGGGGCCTATGAAGATGACACTTGGATAAAAGAGCTTATTTCCTGGGTAACCAAAGCCTATGAAGCAGGTGGACGATTTATTGGTATCTGTTTTGGACACCAGATACTGGCACAAGCACTGGGAGGCAAAGTCGAAAAAAGCAACAAAGGCTGGGGACTGGGAGTACGGACGGTACCCACTTACAACTCCATCACCTGGGAAAACTATGACAAAAAAACTATCAGCCTTATATATGTACATCAGGATCAGGTAATCGAGCTTCCGGCAAAAGCCTCAATTATTGCGGGTGACGACTTTTGCCCGGTAGCCGGGTTTCGCATAGACAATCAGGTGATAACTTTCCAGGGGCACCCGGAGTTCAATGAGTTATACGCTCGGCGACTATTGGAATTAAGAGAGGAAAGATTTGAAAAAACACTTTACCAGTCCAGCGTAGCCAGCTTGTCCAGTCCAACTGATGCCACTGATCTTGGCAGGCTGATGATTCGATGGGTAAAAGAGCCCGGCTCACCGGTCAATTAAGCTAAATAATCGTTATTTCCTTACACACTTTCACCGAGGGGCATACAAAATATGCCCCAGAACGGAATATATCGCCTCTACGGCTCAAACCATTAACTAGTTCAGTATTCGTGTATCAGCCTGTCTGCCAGCCAAGTCGCCAACAAACAAATAGCCCTTACTTCTCACTGTTTTAATTCTACGGGGATGTACCGGATCATCGCCAACTTTTGGTCGAATTCGGCTGACACGAACATCCACCGAGCGGTCTTGTCCATCGTATTCAATTCCACGAAGCTTATTAAAAATCTCCTCTCTGGTCATAATCTGGCCTGCATGACTTGATAATAACCATAACAAATCAAACTCAGCACTGGTCAGTTCAATCGGCGCATTGTTCAACCAGGCCTCTCTCATTGTGTTATCAATGACCAGATCACCAAAATTAAGCCGCTCTTTACCGTCTTCTTCTTCGACAGTGATCGTTTTATTCGTTCTCCGCAGATGCGCCTGAATTCTTGCCAGCATAACCCTATGTGACACTGGTTTACATATATAGTCATCCGCCCCCATATCCAGGCACAAAACTTCATCAAGCTCATCGCTGCGCCCACTCAACATAATAACGGGGCCGGTATAATGACGCCGGGATAACTTGCATACTGTCAATCCATTTTCCCCCGGAATATTCAGCTCCAGCATCACCAACTGCGGTTGTTGGGTTTGAATTCTACTCAATGCCTGTGCGCCATCGCTAATAACCTCGACCAAATATCCACTACCCTGCAAATATTCGCTCAGTGGTTTGGAAAACGAATGATCACCATCGACAATCAGGATCTTTTGTTTTGAATTTGTATCGCTTTTTTGCGTCACTATGCATTCCACCACGCTGTCATACACACATTCACATGGAACATCCATGTAAAACATTTCTGATTATCTTTAACTGTAGACCGCTTCTCAGTATATGCTTAATACCAGACGCTGGTCATTTAATACCAAAAAGCTATAAAAATATAACAAATAATACATTATGAGTATAAAACTGATATTTGAAGGCGACTCTATTACTGATTCGTCACGGAACAGGCTTGATAAACAGGCCAACAGAAGCGAAGTATTGGGGTGTGGATATAGCACACTGCTAGCCAGCCACTTACTAACACAGACAAACAATCTGAAGATTTTTAACCGGGCCATATCAGGCAATAAAGTAGCGGACGTTCTATGCCGTGGAGCAAAAGTCATGGCAGAAATCCGTGCTGACTGGTTGTCCTTGCTCATCGGCATCAATGATATCTGGCACACGTTAGCCATGTCGAAAAGACCAGTACCCGAAGATATCGCTGATGGTCTCGATCAATATCTACAGCTGCTCCACACATATAACCCAAATATTAGGATTATACTGATGGAACCTTTTGCACAATTATCTAAAGAGGTGAGCACGGAATGGTTTACATTCCTCAAACCGCTCCAGCACTATGAAAAAGAACTGGCCAACAAATACCAGTGCATCTGGGTACCCACTCAGGAAGCACTAGACCAAAGCGCTGACAAACTAGGGGCAAACCATGTGTTGTGGGACGGGGTCCATCCCACCCCCGCCGGACACATGATCATCGCCAGACAATGGCTTTCATACACAGAAACATTACAGCAACTACTTAATTAGACCGGGGAAAATACAGCGTCTTGCTATTCGCTCATAGCAATCAGACTGGCATTACCTCCGGCTGCTGTTGTATCCACACAGATATGACGTTCGTGAATCAATCTTTCCGGCTGAGAAAAGTCCGTAATCAAAGGAATTAGCTCTCCCCCTCGGGAGGCCAATTCCTGTCGATAACGAGTCAGCACACTCTGTGAAGCAGAACTGAGTACCGCCTGAAAACCAGAAGCCTCACGCAACGCTTCACTAGCAAGTTTGCCCTCTATCGACATTACGGGATATCCATGGCTACGCAAAATCTCTACGAAATCGGCAATACCAGCTGCAACAGCAATCACCCTATTTCCCTGCCATAAGGCGGATAATATCTGCCTCTTAGCTGCCATAGGCGTTGGCCCCAAACATAAGACGACTCCCCGACCATGACAGATCAGGGTGTTTTTTTCGCCGACGGGCCCCGGCATAGTCTCCACTGTTTTATTGAGCTTTTGTGGCCAACTGGATAGCGTTGGGAACACAGGTTTAATATCTGCCAGATCCAACACCAGCGGTGCTGCATCCAGATGTTTCAATTCTCGAATGGCTTGAGCCAACCTGTCGGGATCAATCAAATCAGCTGATTGTTCACTCACGGGAAATTCATCAACAGCCACCGCACTACGAAAACGCTGAACATAATAAGGCCCCCCCGCTTTTGGTCCGGTTCCTGATAAACCCTCACCACCAAAAGGTTGAGAACCAACCACCGCACCGATCTGATTGCGGTTAATATATATGTTGCCAACTTTCATTCGTGAAGCAATATCGCGTTGGCGGGTTTCCAGTCGAGTATGCAAGCCAAATGTCAAACCATAGCCTTTAGCATTAATTGCGTTGATTACATCATTCAATTCGGAAGACGCGAACGTCGCAACATGCAGCACTGGGCCAAAGATTTCCTCCTCCAACTGTTCAATACCTGTCACTCGAATCATCGCCGGGGGAACATACAAACCCGACTTAGGCACTTCAAGTGCTTTAATTAAGTGCCCCTGGCGTCGATGATAATCACAATAGGCCAGTATTTTTTCCCTGGCTTCCTGATCAATGACCGGTCCAATATCTGTCTCAAGGTGCCATGGGTCAGAAATATTCAGTTCATCCATGGCACCGGACAGCATCATTACCAAGGCATCCGCAATATCCTGTTGTACATAGAGTATTCTTAACGCAGAACAGCGTTGCCCTGCACTTTGAAAAGAAGAGGCCAGCACATCACGAACCACTTGTTCCAACAACGCACTCGAATCCACAATCATCGCATTCAGACCGCCGGTTTCTGCGATCAAAGGAACATCCGGTGCCATATGATTTGCCATAGCACGATTGATCAATTGGGCAGTGGAGGTCGAACCTGTAAAGCAAACAGCAGACATTCTGGGGTCTGCCGTCAATGCAGCACCAACACTCTCCCCGGTTCCAGGCAGCAACTGCAATACATCACGAGGCACCCCCGCCTCGTACATCAGTTCAACTGCCCGCACAGCAGTCAGTATCGTTTGCTCTGCCGGTTTGGCAATAACACTATTACCCGCTGCAATGGCGGCGAGCACTTGACCACTAAAAATGGCCAGTGGGAAGTTCCAAGGCGAAATACAAACAACCGTTCCCCGACAACGGCCACTTTCTCCAACACGCTGAGCTTCTGACGCATAAAAACGAGCAAAATCCACGGCTTCCCTGACTTCTGCGATAGCATCGGGCAATGTTTTACCTGCCTCACGACAAACTAATGCAAACAATTCACTGGCATGACTTTCAAATAGTTCTGCAATCCGATTTAGCACCACAGTCCGGTCACTCGCATTGCTCACTGACCAAGTCCTGGCACCTTCCTGAGAAGCAAGGATCGCTTGCTCGATATCCTGCTGAGTAGACATTTGAATTTGTCCGACAATATCTGCGGGATTTGCCGGGTTCACAACATCAAGTTTTTCACCTTCACGCGACTCTCCTGAGATCATTGGAACCCCTTGCCAAGTGTGCTCCCTAAATATGTCTCGTGACTGCAGCAGAGCAGTAACGGCCTCTGGATCAGTCAAATCCCAGCCCAGTGCATTTTTTCTAGTCGGCGCAAATAAGTTTTCGGGACGGGTAATTCTGCTACTTGGAGCAAAGGATTTAAGGTTAAATGGATCCTGAGCAATCTGTTCAGCTGACATTCCTGCATCAGCAATCTGATGCACAAAGGAGCTATTAGCGCCATTCTCCAACAGACGTCGTACCAGATAAGCGAGCAAGTCTTCATGCGCACCAACCGGTGCGTAAATCCGGCAACGGTAGCCCGACTGCCTCATGACCGCATCATAAAGAGACTCACCCATGCCATGCAGACGCTGAAACTCAAAATTATTCTGACCATCGGCGAGATGCTGTACAGCTGCAACCGTATGAGCATTATGAGTGGCGAACTGCGGATAAATACGGTCCGTCATACCAAACAATTTACGGGCACAAGCAATATAGGAAATATCGCTATGTGCTTTTCGGGTAAAAACCGGGAACCCAGAAAGACCAAGAACCTGAGCACGTTTAATCTCTGCATCCCAATAGGCGCCTTTGACTAGGCGAACCATGATGCGTCGATCCAACGTTTTTGCCAGAGCATACAACCAGTCAATTACATAGGATGCGCGAGGTCCATAGGCCTGAACCACCACACCAAAACCATCCCACCCGGCAAGACTTTCATCTTCTAGTACAGTTTCAATAATATCCAGCGACAACTCCAACCGGTCCATTTCTTCAGCATCGATATTGAAACTCATATTCGCGGCTCTGGCCTGTTGTGCCAATTCAAGGACACGAGGAACCAGTACCGTCATTACCCGTTCTTTCTGAGAATATTCATAGCGGGAAAACAAAGCGGACAGTTTGACTGAGATACCCGGATTCTCACGCACATCCGTATGACTGCTTTGTGATTTTAGTACCGCTATCGCATCTTTATATTTATCAAGATAACGTACCGCATCACGCTCTGTCCGTGCAGCTTCGCCAAGCATATCAAAGGAGTACCGGTAACCTTGCGATTGGCGGCCAGCGGATCGTCTCAAGGCCTCCTGAATATTACGTCCCAATACAAACTGACGCCCCAACTCTTTCATAACCTGGATAGTAAAAAACAACACCACAGGTTGAACAATCATCCGGACCAATCTGGCCATTAGTCCATTAGAGGAAATCGATAATAATGCTGCGGTAAACTGAAGCATCCGAGTGGTTAAATTGACCAACAGAAAGGATGACTGGCCCACATGGTCTTTCCAGCGGCCCGGGACCAGTTTATCGATGATCAATTGCCGGGCAGTTGAAGCATCAGGAACCCGTAATAGCGCTTCCGCAAGACTCATCAAAGCAACACCTTCAGATGTCCCCAAGCCATATTCCGCCAGAAACTGCTCCATCATGGTAGGCTTTGAGTTTTTTCTGACCGAGCCAATCATGGTAACAGCCCGCTGAACAACAGACCGACACCCTTCTTCCGATAATTCAGCTTCATGTTTCAATTTTTCTACGACTTCAGATTCATCCGCCAGATAGTGTCGACGTATCTCATCGCGCAGTAGATCCAGCGTTGCTGAGTTCGACATATTGGTAGCACCCATGGTTCTCACATCCCCGATAGTTGGAATTATGGCTAAAGATCATAGCCTTATTGCCAATATCAACTTCACCAAATAATTGATAAAAACCAGATCATTTCATTATTATTTACTGGATATAAGAAGCAAAATCCTAATAAAGTGTAGCCAATCAATCTATTAGCCTAAAAACAGGAAATCGATTTGAAACTCGATAAATTTGATCGGGCCATCCTTGCTGAGTTGCAAGGCAATGCTCGTATGACCGTGACAGAGCTTGCTTCCAAAGTAGGCTTGTCAAAAACTCCCTGCCAAATCCGTATGAGGCGTCTGGAAGAACAAGGTTACATCCTTAGCTATAATGCTCACATCAATCAGGCCAAACTGGGCTGTAATTATATTGCCTTTGTACAAGTCACTATGAATGACACCAGTAGTGAAGCTCTACGGGCATTTAATGAACGGGTAAGAAAGTCATCGGTCATAGAGCAATGCCATATGATCGCTGGGAATTTCGACTATCTGTTGAAAGTCCGCACTACAGACATGGAGTCTTATCGAAGGGTATTGGGAGAAGAAATATCCTCCCTGCCCCATGTCAAACAAACCAGTACCTTTGTTGTCATGGAAGCAGTCAAGGACAGTCTGGAATATACATAAACACCTGCGTTGAAAGCCAGTAACACCTGTAGGCTACCGGCTTTCGCAGACTAAGGCTTATTCAGGGTAGATTAGCGTCCAAATGGAGGCATCCCACCAGGCGGCAATCCACCTCCACCTGGCATCATTCCTTTCATTCCACGCATCATTTTTGCCATACCACCTTTGCTGCCCACTTTCTTCATCATCTTCTGCATTTGCTTATGCTGCTTTAGAACTCTGTTTACATCCTGTATCTGGGTACCGGACCCCAAAGCAATACGACGTTTTCTAGAACCGTTGATCTTATCGGGCCAGTGCCGCTCCACAGGTGTCATGGAATCAATAATTGCCGCCATTTGCGACATTTGTTTTTCAGCACCGACCATCTGGTTGGCCATCTGCCCAGCATTTCCCATGCCAGGCAGCTTATCCATCATCCCCATCAGTCCGCCCATATTATTCATTTGCGACAGCTGATCACGAAAATCCTGCAGGTCAAAACCCTTGCCTTTCTGAATCTTTTTGGCCAGTTTTTCGGCTTGTTGCTTATCGACCTTACGCTCGACTTCCTCAATCAGAGAAAGAATATCACCCATGTCGAGAATTCGGGATGCCATTCGATCAGGATAAAATGGCTCCAGTGCATCAGTTTTTTCGCCAATACCAGTAAACTTGATGGGCTTACCGGTAATTTGCCTGACCGATAAGGCCGCACCACCACGGGCATCACCGTCGGCTTTGGTCAGAATCACCCCAGTTAAAGGCAGCGCATCTGCAAACGCTTTGGCAGTGTTGGCAGCATCCTGACCTGTCATGGCATCCACTACAAACAGGGTTTCTTTTGGCTCTACCGCCTGATGCAGATCCTTGATCTCAGCCATCATTGCCTGATCGACCGCCAGCCGTCCGGCTGTATCCAGAATCAGCACATCAACATATTGTTTTCGGGCAGCCTCTATCGCCGCGTTGGCAATATCAATAGGTTTTTGGTCAGCACTACTGGGGAAAAATAGCGCCCCGACTTCCGCTGCCAGAGTTTCCAATTGCTTGATCGCCGCCGGCCGGTATACGTCGGCGGATACAACCATCACTTTCTTTTTTTCTCGCTCACTCAAAAAACGAGCCAGTTTGGCAGTTGAGGTGGTTTTACCAGCCCCCTGCAGACCTGCCATCAGCAGAACCACTGGCGGTTGCGATGCCATATCAAGGGAAACATTTTCATCTCCCATCACATGAACCAGTTCAGAATGAACAATCTTGATAAACTGCTGGCCAGGGTTCAGTGCCTGGGATACTTCCGCCCCCAGAGACCGGTCTTTAACCCTGTTTATAAAATCTTTAACCACAGGCAAAGCAACATCGGCTTCCAACAACGCCATGCGTACTTCACGCAACGTATCCTTGATGTTGTCTTCGGTGAGCTTGGCTTGGCCCTTAATGGCTTTTAATGTTTGATTGAGGCGTTCGGTCAGATTCTTGAACATAATCTATCGCTTTGCTTGAACCCAAAAGTATAAAAGCTGCGATTATACGCTGGACAGGCAGCGGTTAACACCAGTTGCCATATTTTTAATCCTACCACCCGGGATGTCATTTCCGTTGCTCCGGACATTGTGAGAGAATGTTAGCTGTTCGAAACCATCTATCTGGAAAGGCATATTATTGATGATTCCGGCTTTACTAGCAGGTACCGGCTATCTGCTTGCATTTTGTTTGCAGTCACTCAAACTCTTCAGAAAATCAGATTATTCAAAAAGTGTCATCCTGATGGTGACAGGCATCGCCAGTGCTTTGCACTTGGTTGCTGCAACGCAGGAAATCATCACCGATAAAGGGATTGATTTAGGCTTTTTCAATGTGGCATCGCTGATTGCCTGGATGTTTACCATTTTACTGACGTTCAGCTCAGTCAAAAAATCTCTTGATAATCTGTTGATCGCATTGCTACCCATCAGCATGTTGTCTGTATTGCTGGCGGGATTCATGCCGTCAGCATACATACCCAGGCAAGATTTTGATCCGGGTATCCTGGCTCATATATTAGTCTCAATCCTGGCATACTCCATCCTGACTATTGGTGCCGCTAATGCCGGTATCCTGCTTTACCAGCATAAACGTTTGAAATCGCACCATCCGCGTAGAATGATCTGGGGATTACCTCCCTTGCAAACCTTGGAGCGCCTGCTGTTTGAGATCACAGTTCTGGGTATGGTGGCTTTGACCGCTTCCATATTGTCCGGGCTTCTATTTGTGGAGGACATGTTTGCCCAACACCTGATTCACAAAACCGTATTGACCATCATAGCCTGGATCCTCTACTCCATTTTACTGTATGGGCACTTTGTGAAAGGCTGGCGTGGACAAACCGCTGCCAGATGGTCGTTGACAGCGTTTTTCTTCTTGATTATTGCTTTTTTTGGAACAAAATTTGTACTGGAGCTGATATTGCATCGCGAATAATGCTGTCGGAATCTCGAAAAGTGAGAAGTTTTTCCGCTGAATTCTTGACAGAACCCCAAGTCACACTTTAAAACACACCCTAATTGAATTATACGGATTCCCCGTTTGGAAGATTTGCCCATAGCGGTGCTGTTTGCAGCACTGGCCACCCTACTACTCCTATCAGCGTTTTTTTCCAGCTCAGAAACCGGGATGATGTCGTTAAATCGATATCGTCTGAAACACCTTGCAAATAAGGGGCATAAGGGGGCAAAAAGAGCACGCTCCCTGCTTGATGTACCTGACCGGCTTATTGGTGTCATTCTGATTGGCAACAACCTGGTCAACATCGCCGCTGCCCAGCTGACAACACTCATTGCAATCAAACTGGCTCCTGCCAGTCAGGAAGTGGCGATTGCTTTGGGGGGAATTTTATTAACCTTGGCCGTTCTATTATTTGCTGAGGTAACCCCAAAAACACTGGCTCAGATGCATCCTGAACGTATTGCTTTCCCTGCATCTCACGTATTGATTCCATTGCTCAAGCTACTCTACCCTTTGGTATGGTCTATCAATCAGAGTGTCAATATCCTTTTGTGGATTTTCCGAATCCGAAAACCAGAGGTCGCTCACGACGCATTGACCAAAGATGAGCTGAAAACTCTAGTGAATGAAAGCGGACATCAATTGAGTCAGGAACGCCAGAATATGCTCATCGGCATCCTGGACCTGGAAAATGTTCGGGTGAATGACATCATGGTGCCACGCAGTGAAGTCGCTGGTATTGACCTGGACGATGACATTGAGTCCATTGCTGAACAGCTTCGCCAAACCGATTACACCAGACTGCCGATCTATAAAGATGATCTAGACAAGGTTGTGGGTATTTTACACATTCGTGATGCAGCTGAATTTCTGTATGCAGACAAGCCAAGCAAAGTGATGCTGAGCAAAAAAGCTCAGGATCCTGTTTTTGTGCCTGAGAATACCTCACTATATAACCAGCTGTTCAATTTTCAGAAAGACAAAGTCAATATTGGTCTTGTCGTAGATGAGTATGGCGATATCCAGGGGCTGGTCACACTAGCCGATATTCTGGAAGAAATTGTTGGTGAGTTCACCACCGACATACCCGGTGATACCAAGGACATTCACCCACAAAGAGATGGGACCTATGTTATCGACGGCAGTACCAGTATTCGGGACATCAACAAAGCTCTGGACTGGTCATTACCCACTATAGGGCCGAAAACTCTCAACGGGCTAATCATCGAGCAACTGGAAGAAATACCAGAAGCCAACGTCAGTATTCGCGTTGGCGACTATTCGATTGAAATCCTGCAAATTAAAGACAATCAAGTCATCGCGGCCAGAGTCCGGAAATTGAAATAGTCCCCCCTGCTGCTGCTATCACAGCAGCAGCATCCTTCTCGTCCCCCAAAAGAACATGCTGCACATTTTTTAGACAATTACTATACTCTTTCAGAATGTAGTTTTTTCCGATGTGATCGACCTTATGAGTCGAAAAGACAAAAACAATAACATGTAGGAGAAGGTACTATGATTTTGAACCATCTATGGGGGCTGTTTTCCCATCCTGACAGAGAATGGGAGTCTATTCGCTCTGAACCCAACACACTTTCCCGTCATTATCTGGCTCACACCATCATTTTGGCGACGGTTCCCGCCGTTTGCGGATATCTGGGATCCACCCATATCGGCTGGACTATTGGAAAGGACGACACAATCTATCGGCTAACATCGGAAAGTGCATTGCAACTCTGTATTTTGTTTTACTTTGCCATGATCGCCGGTGTCTTCATTCTGGGTAAATTCATAGATTTCCTGTCCATTACCTATCAGAGCGAACAGGATGATCACACCCCACGGGGGCTGGCATTGGCAAGTTACACTTCAACACCACTGTTTATGGTCGGGTTGATAGCACTTTTTCCGGTTTTATGGGTCAACATGCTGGTAGTCATGGCAGCGATTGCTTATACGGTTTTTCTATTGTATGAGGGCCTTCCAATCCTGATGAAAATTCCCTCTGAGCGTGGCTTTTTATTCGCGAGTTCGGTTGTGACGGTGGGACTGGTCATGCTGGTTGGCATATTGGCACTGACTGTCATTATCTGGGCACTTGGTATTGGCCCGGTATTCGCGAGTAGCTGAAGACATTCAAGACAGGCGGGTTGGACACCCCGCCTGTTTACATTACACTTCGCGTCCGTTTTTTAACCTCATTGTTTTTTACATGCTAGACAACATCCGTATCATTCTTGTTCAAACTTATCATCCGGGAAACATAGGTTCCGCCGCTAGGGCTATGAAAAATATGGGACTGAAAAATCTGTGGCTGGTCAATCCAGTCGATTTCCCCAGCGAACAGGCGACTGCGATGGCAGCAAATGCTGAAGATATCCTGGGGTCTGCGCAGGTCGTTTCCTGCCTGGCTGATGCTATTGAGAATTGTGGGATGGTCGTTGGCACCAGCGCCCGTGAACGCTCTTTCAATTTGCCGTCACTGCTACCGGGAAACTGCGCCCGTCAGATGATTGCTGAGGCACAGAAATATCCAGTTGCATTGGTCTTTGGGCGGGAAAGAATGGGGCTGCATAATGATGAAATTCAACAATGCCATTTTCAGGTTAATATTCCTGCCAACCCGGAATACCCAGTACTCAACATTGCCCAGGCAATACAAATCTTAAGTTACGAACTCTTCCAGCAATCCCAAGAGATCGGGCACACCAACACATATGAAGAAGCCGAATATCCGCTGCATCGAGAAATTGAACACTTTTACGATCACCTGGAGCAAGTGCTTCAACAACTGGAAGTGATTCGAAAAAGTCATCCGGGTAATACCATGGAGCGTTTTCGGCGACTGTTTCGTCGTGCCAGGCTCGAGAAGCGGGAAATCAGTCTGCTTCGCGGTGTGCTGAGAAATATCCAAAGCCGATTACCAGACTGAAGCAATAGCTTAAGAGCTCGCTTTGACCCGCTGCTTGGTATCAGATACCACACTTTGCTCATGTCGTGTGCCCGCAGAGAACGCCAGTGCCCACAATATCTTGTGAATGAGCCATTGCCCAAATAACGGCATTTTTGGGTACTGGGTCAATTTGATAAACCATTCCTTGCGGTTATATCCAAATTGCAGCATGGCTTTCCACGGAGCCAACCAGAAACGGTCAGAATATTGCTGATCCAGCCAATGAAAGCGACGGCGCATATAGTACAAAGGATATTCAGGCATCAGAGAATAACTGGCAATTCGACCGAACTCCTGACATGAGCCCAACCAATGCCCTAGCTCGGGCGCCTTCACACGGGAAACCAACAATCCGCTGGATACTGCGATTTTTCCAGATCGCCACTTCTGATTGAGTTCTTCCATCATGCCTATCATGGCAAGTTCGGGTAAGGAAAATTCTGAACGAAATCCTGAAAAACTCATTGCTGCCTCACGATTTATTACAAAGCAGTCTGGGGTAACGGCAGCATCAGGCAACAATTTATCTGCTCGGCTGATTTTATGATTAAAGACCCGGGCTAATGGAGATTCATCCCGATAACGACAATGCCCCAATATCAACGCAGGCCCTTGTCGGGTCATCGCATCAATATATTTTAATGAGTTTTTGTCTTCCACAACGGTGTCAGCAGCAATAATCCAACACCAGTCTGCGTTGCTAGTACCAATGGCTCGGTTGACTGAAAATACCCAACCACGGGAGTGTTCGTTGCGAAGAATTTCCACACCTTTGCTTTTTAACACAGCCAAACGGTCCCGTTCTGTATTTCCAGACCCGTCATCCACCACAGTAATACCCAGCTTCATCTGCTCAGGTCGAACCAGACCAGCAATTGTCTTTAAGAGCCGATAAACATCAGAAGACTGATTGCTGGCAATAATCACAATATTGAGGCGGATAACTTTCAGAACTAATTTACTCATGAGCAACTCCATTTAGATGCCACTCACTTTAAATCCGATTGATCAACACCTCCAGCGAAGTTGTGATTTTGGTGAACCAGACACTGTACGTAACGTGTACCAGTTCAAGCTAAACAACTGCTTTATCCAGATTCAGCCACTATTCATGCCCAGAGGTCTAACTTAATTCAGCGATATTTTCAGTTCATTCCGATGTGCAGAGGCAGTGTGGATATGAGCATAAATCAGAAGATAATTTTACTCACCAGTCACGAGTACTCATCTCCCGATAAGCCTTTACTCGTAAAACTGGTTCAGGAAGGGTTTGATCTGTTATTGATAGCAGGGAAAAACGCCAGATCATGGGAAAAAATGGTCGATGCAATGATAATGCAACAACCTTCTTCTCATGATCCAGCACACAAACCTTGTGTTATTAGCTTCAACCAGTCAACCATTAGTCAGTTGATTGGTATGGCTATGAACTGTCCAGATAAGAACAACCATAATATCCGGATGATCAAAACCTGACGCAGTCAACCGCCAGCCAGCTTAACTGAAAACCCTCGCTTATTCAGCTCAGCTAGCAGTTTTTGCCGTTGATCACCCTGAATTTCGATGTTGCTTCCTTTGACCGCTCCACCAGTTCCACAATTTTTCTTGAGTTCTTTGGAAAGCTTTTCCAGCTCGGAATGAGTTAAGGGCAGCTCTTTGACCACTGTTACCCCTTTACCATTACGCCCTTTGGTTTCTAACCAAATCCGCACATTTCCTGAACCCAGTATCTCTTCTTCAGTACCGCAGACGCACTGGTCGAGAGCATGCTCACAGGCAGGACATACCCGGCCTTTTTCTGTGCTAAAAACCAAACCGCCCAAGGACGAAAAACCATGTGACTTAGAGGAACGTTTGGACATATATAACCTTATGAAATCAGTTACTGTCGTTAGTATGTAATTGGTTATCTGGTCGAACCTGTACGTTCTGTACCAATGTAGATCCGTCATCAAATGTTAGCGTCAGTTCGACTTCAGCCCCTACCGGCAAAGGCTTATTCAACTTAATTAACATAACATGATAACCACCAGGCTTGAACATAACCGATGAATGTGCAGGAATCTTCACTCCTGCTTTAACTTCACGCATTTTCATCATGCCATCCGCCATCGTGTGCTCATGAACCTGAGTTAACGAGGCAACCTCAGTGGATGCTGAAACAATAATTCTGTCCTCATCACTATCATTTTTGACAGTAAAGAATATTGCCGAGTTTTTCATCACCGGCGGAACTTCCCGCACCCAGGCATTAGCCAAACTCAACTTATCCGCCGCTATCGCAAAACTCACTACCATTGTAAGGAATATTCCTACCAAATATTTCATAATTCACTCCGAATTGTTTTTTTTTAATATGTTTTATGGATCAACTACATACGGAGTTCTGGCGGCGCCCGGGCCCACCGGTGATTATTAAAATACGGAGAGATCTGAACACTGATCCGGACATCACTATGTTCATCAGACAATACATCCTGCAATGAATGGTCAGACAGAAATACAAAGCCGTGCCCAGCTTCACATTGCACCACACATGCTGAACAAAACGTGGTTGATCCGTTATCAGAGTCCTTATCCAAAATAAGTTGGGAAAAACCACATATACGGTAGATGAACGCATTATCTGCGATCGAAATCGGTGCGCTCCACTGTAAAGCGAGTAATAACCATACCAATGGTAGCACCCGGGTAAGTGTTGACCGACGATAAAAGTATCTTCGATGATTGCCCTGACGTTGTCTCATGGCGCGTAGGTCTGACCACTTATGCGTTGAATATTTTGCTGATTCACAATAACAGCTGCATACATCGCCAACAACTTGTTCGTGACCGGACCATCCAACCCAGCCGTACGCTCAGAAAAATATCGTTCCGCACGGGCAAGCTCCTCATCAGTACATTGTGCCACCAAGGCCTCTGCATCACCCAACCCCGTTTTCTGGGCTGCCAGAACATTCGTGGCAAAGCACCGGTAGCCTGAAATAATGGCCCGGTCTAAATATTCAGCCACTTCTTTGGCACTGTCAAAGTCCTGGGTAATTGGCTGCCCAAAGTTCAGATGCACCCTGCCTTTGTAACCAACGATTCCTCGAGAAATACTCATGATATCTTCGTGATCCTGTTTTTCATAAGTACCGGAGGACTCTTTCTGATGAAGCTCCTGCGCTTTGGTCTGATCACAAGGGTCATATTCATAGGCGATAGCCACCGGAACTATTCGTAACTCACGAATATAGTCGGAAAACGATTGATCCTTGGGTCGATTCAGAGCAATCATTGAGATGAGTGCCGGATTGGTCAGATCATTTCCGTCCTTTGCCCGCCCCTCTCTTTGAGCGATCCAGATATGTTGTTTTTCTTTGGTTAATGAAAAATATATGTACTCGCTCAACAATTTTGAGGCCGCAAGTTTCTCACGTTTGCCCTCTGCAGAGCGGTTAACAATGAAGCTTTTGTTCAGGCGCATCAGATCGGATACCCAATCTTTGGTCAGCAAATTATCGCCGATGGCAATCCGGACGGTATCTTCCCCGCTAGTATGGAGCGCCCAGTTCACAAAGGCCGGATCCATAGCGATATCACGATGGTTACTGATAAACAGGCACGGTTTACTCAGATCAATGTCATCCAATCCGGAAGTTGTAAACTTCGAAGTAGTCGTATCGATCATTTGCTGCATATACGGTTCAATCAACAGCTGAAACTCACGAACCGTTTTAACTTTGGAGAGATGATGACTGATAACCCAGCGGGTAAGCATCTTCAGAAAGGGACGTGCTAACCGATGCCAATGGGCGAAGCGATAAGTCACAATAATATCAATCAGCTCAGGATTGTGCTTAAACTTGGTTAAGACTTCTTGCAGGTCTGCATCACAATATGGTCGGATTGAGTCAAATTTATTCATTAATACCCCTCTAGGTGAAGGCGCGCATTTTGCCTCGACTTGGGGATAAACAGCAAATCCAAAAAAAAAGGCCTCAATATTGAGGCCGCAGACACAGCACAAGCAAAACCCGCAGCAGATTTAGCTTCTACCTGGAGACTTAAAACTTTCATAGTTGTTAGCAAAACAAGTGCCAGCCCCCTAAAGGCTTGATTCTACGGGCCGGTTGGCGTTCAAAATACCAACGCAGTGATTTATTTTTGGGCGTTCTGATTGATTCTTGGGCACACATCAATCGAGAATAATGACTTTGCACAGATTATTGAGTTGTATCAATTATGAGTTCAGTTAAGACCTGGTTGGATCAGGCTTGGTTTATCAATATATCGGCACTGGTAGCTGGAGCCCTGTTTCCACTGTCTATGGCACCTCTTCAGCTATGGCCGCTCGGGTTATTAAGTCAAGCGTGGCTGGGGTTCCTAGCTCTGCGGAACCCGTCTTTCAGTCCCTGGAGTGGCTGGCTCTACGGCTTTGGCTTTTTTGGTGTTGGCTTCAGTTGGGTCTATGAAAGTATTCGCACGGTAGGCACGTCACTTCCGGCCGCAGCACTGATGACGTTGTTTTTTTGTATGGCGCTGGCACTGTTGTTCTGGTGCCAGATCTGGATATTTAAACATCTGCGAGCACACCGACTGAACCGGGATGCACTGCTGTTCGTAGCTTTGTGGGTTGTCTTTGAGTGGCTGCGTACATGGTTCCTGACAGGATTACCCTGGTTATATTCCGGATACAGCATGACGGATACCTGGCTTGCCGGTTATGCCCCTATCATTGGAATCTTTGGAATATCCAGCCTCACCACAGCCTTTGCTATCTGGTGCGCAGCCCTGGCCATTCGCCAGCACCAAAAACAACTGATTGTTCTACTTCTGCTGACCGTCTCGGTTCTGGCCGGAGGCTATACGCTTGATGGCAAAACCTGGGTTCAGGTCATAAACCAGCCTATCAAAGTCGTCGCACTACAGGGAAATATCGATCAGCGCATCAAATGGGAAAGTGGCCAGCAGCTTTATAATTATCAGACTTATTGGGATATGACAGAACAACATCTCGATGCAGACCTGATTGTCTGGCCAGAATCATCGATTACCCAATTGCTATCCGAAGCAGGCGGTATACTCGCTGAACTTGATCAGCTTGGCATGTCCAGTCACACCGGGATTATCGCCGGGTTAATTGCCGACGGCATGAATAACGATGGACCAGTGTTTTATAACAGCGTCGTAGGACTGGGACTGGCCAGTGGTCGATACAACAAAACCAAGCTGGTACCTTTTGGAGAATATATTCCCTTTTCGCACGCACTGCGTGGTGTGCTCAGAATTCTGGATATCCCTATGTCTTCTCTGACACCGGGACATAACAAAACCGCGACGCTCAAGATGGGAACTTTACAACTGGGTCAAATCATTTGTTCCGAAGTGACCTACCCCGGATTGGTCATGAACACCGCCGAAGTCAGTAATTTAATGGTCATTGTCAGCAATGATGCCTGGTTTGGAGACTCTCTCGGTCCATATCAGCACTTACAGATTGTTCGCATGCGTGCAATGGAAACGCAACGTCCCATGGTGCGGGCCACTCAGGATGGAATCAGCGCGATCATCGATTATCATGGCAAAATTCTGACCAGCGCACCGAAATATGTTCGTACTGCCCTTACACATGAACTCTCCCCGGTAACCGGGGAAACACCGTACATGAAGTTTGGTTACACTTGGATTATCAGTCTGTGGCTGCTCGTCGTGGTATTTCAGGCGTTATCGGGTTGGTTTTTCAAACGTAGGAACAAGCATATCGCAGAGTCACTGTAGACTCTGCGGCTAGTGTTTCTGGTTATCCTGGTACAAGAAGACAGAGTGACCGCAGTTAGAGCATGGCGCTAGTTTCTGAGCCACAAAAACCGGGTGCGGCTCACCACATATTTCACAATACAGTATCGCTGCCGGAGCCAGTTCTCCGGCATGAAAAAGCCCAAACTGATCCCGCAGACGATACATCTGATCCATCCAGTCCAACTCCTTTTGTGCCTCTCCTGTTCGCATGACATCACTCATAAGGGCATCCGCTAGGGTAAAATCCAATACCGGGGAAATTTCAGCCAAAGAGACTTCATTTTCAGTCCACTGGGTCTTGGTGGTTTTTTCCGACATCTCTCATATCACATCAACTATTGTCTGTAATATGACTATAGCTCAGGTTCCAAAATTTGCAGCATTTTTCAGTGTTATGACAAAACTGAGATAGAGCTGTTTCAGAGCAGCCATAACTCCGCTAAAATCCGTTCCTCACTGTACCCTGTGCAGCATTTTTCTATCCAGTTTCGTTTAAAGAGAGTCCTAAACCAATATGGAAGCCAGTTATTCACCCAAGGCTATCGAAGCCAAGGTTCAATCCCTTTGGGAAGAAAATGAAGTCTTTAAAGCTGTCATGGATGCCAATAAAGAAAAATACTATTGCCTGTCCATGCTTCCATATCCCAGTGGCCGACTACACATGGGCCATGTCAGAAATTACACCATTGGCGATGTCATGTGTCGTTACCAGCGCATGAAAGGTAAAAACGTACTACAACCAATCGGTTGGGACGCGTTCGGCATGCCCGCCGAAAACGCAGCGATCAAAAACGGTGTTGCACCAGCCAAGTGGACTTATGAAAACATCGCAGACATGAAAACCCAGCTTAAAAGTCTTGGTTTTGCCTATGACTGGAGTCGCGAAGTCACCACGTGCAGCCCGGACTACTACAAATGGGAACAATGGTTTTTCACCCGACTGGTCGAGAAAGGCCTGGCTTATCGCAAAACATCGCATGTCAACTGGTGCCCCAATGACATGACCGTTCTGGCAAATGAACAGGTTCATGATGGCTGCTGCTGGCGTTGCGACACCCCCGTCGAGCGCAAAGAAATGGATCAGTGGTTTATCAAAACCACGGCCTATGCCGATGAACTGCTCAGTGGCCTTGACAATCTGCCGGGCTGGCCGGAACAGGTCAAGGAAATGCAGCGCAATTGGATCGGTAAATCCTTCGGCGCTGAAATTGTCTTTAAACTGAAAGATTCCGATACCTCTCTGCAGGTCTACACCACTCGCCCAGATACGCTGATGGGGGCAACTTATGTGGCCATTGCAGCTGATCACCCATTGTCCCGCCAGATGGCTGACACCAATGAGACTCTGGCCCGCTTTATCGAAGACTGCCGGCAAATGACAACCTCTGAAGCAGACATGGCGACGATGGAGAAAAAAGGGGTCGCCACCGGACTGACGGTGATTCATCCGTTAACCGGTGATGAATTACCTGTCTGGAGTGCTAACTTCGTACTGATGGATTACGGTTCTGGTGCCGTTATGAGCGTACCGGGACATGATCAGCGCGACTGGGAGTTTGCCAAAAAATATGGCCTGCCCATTAAACAGGTCATTGCCCCAGCTAATGACGAAGCCTGTGATCTTGAAACAGCCGCATTTACCGACAAAGGTATTCTGGTCAACTCAGGTGAATTTGATGGTCTCTCCAGTGCCGAAGCGTTTGACCGAATCACTGATAAACTGACGACAATGGATCAGGGTAAGAAAACCACTAACTACCGTCTGCGGGATTGGGGTGTCAGTCGCCAGCGTTATTGGGGTGCCCCAATTCCGATGGTATATGTGGATGGTGAGTTGAAACCAGCTGAACAATTTCCGGTCGAGTTGCCCATTGACGTGACATTTGACGGTATCAATTCGCCGATCAAAAACAACCCCGATTTTGAAAACGTCGAGCATCAGGGCAAGCCTGCCAAACGGGAAACAGACACATTCGACACTTTCATGGAGTCCAGCTGGTACTATGCCCGTTACTGCACTCCTCATGCGGATCAAATGCTTGAACCGGAAGAAGCCAACTACTGGTTACCGGCAGACCAATATGTCGGTGGTATCGAACACGCCACCATGCACCTGATTTATGCCCGTTTTTACTACAAGGCATTGCGCGATGAAGGCATCATCAAAACCGACGAGCCCTTTACCAATCTACTGTGCCAGGGAATGGTACTGGCTGACACCTGGTACCAGGAGCCGAATCATGGTGCCAAAGAGTGGGTCCCGATCAACGACGTTCAGCCCGAAACCGATGACAAAGGAAAAATCATTGGTGGCAAGCGCATCAGCGATGACTCACCGGTCATTTACGGTGGCATGGCCAAAATGTCCAAATCAAAACTGAATGGTATCGATCCGCAGGAAGCCATTGATCAATACGGCGCAGATACCGTCAGATTGTATTCCATGTTTGCGGCACCACCGGAACAAACACTGGAATGGACCGAATCCGGCGTTCAGGGAGCTCAGAAGTTCCTACAACGATTGTGGCGTCTGGCGCATTCGTTCAGCGACAAAGCATCAATACCGGCTATCGACAAAACAGCTTTAACAGACGTGCAAAAAGATCTGCGTCGTAAAACCCATGAAACCATTAAGGGTGTAACGCACGATTTTGAACAACGGTTCACCTACAACACCGCGATAGCCAAAATCATGGAGTTGTTTAATGCCGCTAACAAATTTGAAATGGAAAACGGGCAGGACCAGGCAGTCGTTTACGAGGCACTCGAAGCCATGATCAAAATGCTGTCACCCATCTCGCCTCATATTTGTCACGAGTTGTGGTCATCCATGCATAAAAATGGCCTGATCCTCGATACCAGCTGGCCAGAGGTGGATGATGAAGCATTGACCAAAGACACCGTGCTATATGTGGTCCAGGTCAATGGTAAAGTTCGTGCCCGACTGGAATTTCCAGCAAATGCATCAAAGCAGGAAATTGAAGCTGAAGCATTGGAACAGGAACACGTTAAGCGATTCCTTGAAGGCGTGACTGTTCGTAAGGTCATTGTAGTGCCGAACAAACTGATCAATATTGTCGCCAAATAAGACATACCGATCAGCACCCAGGGGCTTATCACCAATAGGCCCCTCTCATTCTGCCGCCAGAGACATGCTTATGCACAGATTTTTAGTCATTCTCTTTCCTTTGCTGTTAACAGCCTGCGGTTTCACTCTGGATAAACCCGTTGAAAGCCACCTACCCTCCCAAATGGCACTGGTGACTCAGCAAGCAGATGAATTCGAAAAGATTCTGCAGCAAACTTTCAAATATCAAGACACCGACTTGGTTAATGGCAATACAGATCTACCACTGGCTTTGGTCGTTAAAAAACAGCAGCAATATGACCGTTATGTCGGCAACAGCAGTATGGCCTTAACGGTAGAAATTACTGTTCAGGTCAATAATTCAGATGGCAAACTCATTGTCTTTCCTCAATCCTTTGTGAAAGAAGCGACTGTCCAGTTCAATGGCAATGACGACAAAAACAAACGACTGATGATTGATAGTCAGCGTACTCAGTTGTTTTCAGCAATTGCCAAAGACATTTATGATTTTCTGACCAGCCAAAATCTGGATAGTTACTGACCATGAAAATCAACCTCAATCAACTGACACAGCATCTTTCCGGTCATTTACAGCCATTTTATCTGATCAGCGGCGACGAGCCGCTCCTGGTACAGAATGCCAGCGATCAGATCAGGGAAAAAGCCAAAGCTTCCGGCTATAGCGAACGCGAACGATTTCAGGTGGAATCGGGTTTTGACTGGAATGAACTGTTTCAGTCGGCTAATGAAATGTCTTTGTTCTCAAGCCGTAAAACCATTGAAGTACGCATCCCGGGCAAACTGACGGACCCTGCCCGGAAAACACTGCTGGAACTGGCCGAACGTCCAAATGAAGATAACTTATTTATCGTGGTGACCGGTAAACTGGAAAGCAGTACCACCAAGTCAAAGTGGTTTCAGCAAATGGAAAAGCAGATTGGCTTCATTCAAATCTGGCCTCTCGAAAACAAAGACTTTGCCCCATGGATCAGACAGCAATTTGCCACACATGACCATACGATTGAACCGGAAGCGCTGGAAATTCTCGCCGACAGAGTGGATGGCAACCTGCTGGCTGCCCATCAGGAAATCGAGAAGCTGTTGTTATTGACGGAAAGCCCAGTAATCACTGCGGAGCTGGTTATCCAGGCAGTCGGTGACAGTTCCCGTTATGACGTATTTGATCTCACCAACGCCTGCCTCTCTGGCGAGTTACCCAGAGCGATTAAAATCCTGAACGGTCTGAAAGCCGAAGGTACAGAAGCCCCGATTATTTTATGGGCCTTAAGCCGGGAACTGCGAACCCTGAGCACAGTACTCACCCGACTGAATGCGGGGCAACCCAAGCGTCAGGTTTTCCAACAGAACGGCGTTTGGAAAAATCGCGAAGCAAGTTATGAAGCAGCGATGTCACGCTATTCCATAATGCTCATTAACAAATTACTCACCCAGGCCGGGCGGGTCGACAGCACGATCAAAGGATTGGAAAAATCCGATACCTGGATGGAACTCCATGCCCTGATTCTCGGCATGTGCCGGACAGATGCAAACGCCCGACTCATACCGGCTTTAATCTCATGAAACCTTTTTTAACCTTCGTATTGGTCGCAGGCACGCTATCTTCAGCACAGGTTCATGCAGCCACCTATGACGGTTCTCATTTGAGCCCAGTGCAACTTGGAGGCATTTATGGAGTCAGCTACGGTGGCGAGGAAATTGGCCCAAGTGTCACCGTCACCGGTAATGGACTGACCAACAAAATGTCCGTCAGAAGCGGCAATCTTCATTTCTGGATGGCACGAGTCGCCGTTAATATCAATCCTCGCGGCGGCATGATAATCGACCTGGGCCGACACTGGCACCACTACGATGAAAATGATGGAGATGTTCAGTTCAGCCGTTATCGCGTATCTGTCATACCATTTTATCGTGACCATCACTCATTGCGTTGGGGCATCGGTCCAACGTTTGATTTTGATACCAAATACCAGGCAGACCTGCCATCGGTTGGTTCGGTCCGTGAGTCCTTCGATCCAGCTTTTGGGATCGTTGCTGATTTGTCTTACGACCCCTTGGAAACATTTTATACCGCTGGCATTAAAGCCCAATGGATAAACTACCAAAGTAGCAAAGGAACCAATGTGTCTGGAAGCCATATCGCAGTATATATCGGTATAGAACTCGATTATTAACCGTGTATTACCAGAAAATGATTATGCTATTCTGGATCTGAAATGCCGGCAGCAACACCCAGTTTGTTGTCATGCACCTCATTCTTTAGACCGATCCTCCAACGAACCTGATGAAATAAGACGTTTAGAGACTGGACTGATCTCTGACAGCATCACACAATAGATCCGAACAACCCATTAATGTTTTTTTAATCTCTAAACAGCCATATAACCATATCCACACTGTGGTATTTGCAAAAGGGCACAATATGAAATGGTTTATACCCATTAGGCAGTCACATAATCCATCGATCAGGCTCTTCCTTTTTCCGTATGCGGGCGGCAATGCGCGAATCTTCAGTCAATGGAAACATTTGCTTCCGGCAGATATTGATATCGAGGTCAGCGCACTTCAAATGCCGGGTCGGGCGGAGCGTCTCAATGAAAAACCATTGGAGAGTATCGATGAGTTAATCGATATTCTGATCAGTGAATTACCTCTGCAGGACTCCACTCCCTATGCTTTCTTCGGCCACAGCCTAGGTGCCAGAATCGCTTATCAATTAACCCGAGAACTGAAACTGCGACGAAAAAAAATGCCCGAGCATCTGTTTGTCTCGGCGGTCAGATCTCCAAACCTGCCACGAAATCGGGACAACCTTCACCAACTTCCGGATGCAGAGTTTCTGGAAAAAATGGCAGAGCTTGGAGGAACGGATGAAGCTGCACTTCATAACAAAGAATTGATGGAGCTGTTGCTGCCTGCACTAAAAGCAGACTTTAAGATGATTGAAACCTGCCCTCCTGCCGATCCTGTGCCACTGGATATTCACGCATCCCTGTTATTTGGAAAATCGGACTTTCCCGACACCGAAGTGCAACACTTAAGCTGGCAGAAGCACTTTCATAAGACCCCGGAATGCCATGTGTTCGATGGCGGACACTTCTTCATTCATGACTATACCCGGGATATTGTCGACATCATTTATAAGCGCTTAAAACGGCATATGATGACTATGCCGATATAATCCACCGCTCATCTGGTGAGGCAGAAACTTTTTGCCTCACCATCATAAGATCGATAGACCTTAGTTTTCCACTGCACTCAAAACTTTTTCTACCTCAGCAGAATCATGATGAGGTTCCCTGCTTGTTGCATCTGCAGCGGTATTCCTGATCCGATTTCGCTGCCACTCTGTCCGCGGTGGATAGACAACATGGGTGGGTGCCTTGGCTTCCTCTTCGATGTGAGCCTGAAACACTTTATCATCGTCCTTACAAATAAACTGCATGACATGCCGGCCAGAGGCTGCTGCCCGAATCAGACCGCCCGTGGTGATCCAGACTCCGGAAAAATAGAAGTTTTTCAACCCGGGTATTCCCGGACCATTACGCTTCACCTCTTCCTCAAGTGTTTCGCCACCATCCACAAAAGGTTGCCAACCCAACACAGAACCATCGTAGTTCTTGGTATAGCGAACCTGTGTCATAGGAGTGGCAATATCACGTACCACAACAGAGTCTCTCAGCCCTGGAATATAGTCTTCCAGGAAATCTATCAGGTTATTCATAACCTGTTTCTTGGCGGACAAATAAGCTCTGCCACGCCGCAGTGGTAATGTATGAATCTCCTCACCATTTTTAGTCCGTGAGACCTGCTCGGTACCATCGGTCAACTCGCGCCAGGGTGCGATATCACAAAAATAGCTGACATACAGCATTGTCTGTCCTTCTGGTGCCAGCTCGGGATACAAGCCACTGCGCAGTTGCACATTGATACTCGCATGACGTATGCCGGGCAACTTCGCTGCAAGCTCTGGTGGCAACAAATAGGTCGTACAGTACTCCATGTCAGGCAGTTCCCGATCCAGCCCCAAAAACACAGTCAGATAACCCGGAAACACCATCTCCGGTTTTTTAATGGTCTCGGTATACAGTCGACGAAAGGTGTCACTCATATATTGACCCTTCAGCAATTTCATCAGCGTGTTATAGCCATCAGAAGCAGACACGATTATATCTGCACGATATTCTCGACCGTCACTCAGACGCACCCCGACAGCGGTGTCATTTTCGACCAGAATCTCCTCAACTTTGGCATTATAAGTGACTTGGCCACCCAATCGCTCATATCTACCGGCAATTGAGTTGGCGAGAGCCAGAGAGCCTCCCTGAGGTACCCCTGCCGAGTGCATTGCATGGGATGCTAACTGAAAATAAAATGGCAATACCGGAAAATTAGGGTGTTTTTCATAAAGAATGAAATTGAATGCCTGTTGCAGAACCGGGCTAGTGAACTTAGCCGAATAATCAACCATAAGCTCAGTAATGGTTTTACGGATCAAATTAAAGTATGGCACAAATGACGCCATCATTTTGGTGCGCTGCCAGAAGCTCATTAGCCCCACCGGTTGCAAAAACGGATAAACTTTCAGGCACCGAATGAACTTTCGCAAGCCATCGCAAAACTGCTTAATCATTTTTGTATCACTAGGCGATATATCAAGCAGATGCTGTTCCAGTTTATCCGGATCTGAGTAAAACCGGACTTCATCACCGTTAACAGTCGTGACAATGTTGAAAATTTCAGGATGCCGGATTTCCTTTCCATCCAGCCCCCCAATTTCCCGCCAAATCTGATACATTTCGTTGCCCGGTCCACTACCCAGCAGCCAACTGACGCACCAGTCAAACCAAAAATCCCCTTTTTCCCAGGCAGTACAACAACCACCGGGAATCTCATGCATTTCCAGAATATGAGCATCATAACCATTCATCTGCGCATAACAACCAGTCGAAAGTCCGCCCAGACCTCCTCCGATAATCAACATCGTTTTGCGCTCAGTTTGTGGCTCAGTGTGAGACGACATATCGTTTCTCCTTTATGCTGATTATGTGTTTGCAGTGATTGTTTCAAGTGCATCAGCACTGGTTTCTTGATCAGCCGTGGATACCGAACGTTCAAGGTGTAGTCCCCATTCATCCGGATGCCAGCCCCCCTGATAATTGCTAAACCCACTATCAAATGGTCGGTTCATGTTCTTACAGAGAAACTGAGCAACATAGCGGCCGGAAACAGCTGCCTTAATCAAACTCCCCCCGGCAACCCAATGCCCGGCCATATAAAAGTTTTTCAAACCGGGAAGCTGCATTTTGTCTTTATTGATCAAACGGTCCAGCAGGTTATCCGCCTCTTCTGATTTCCACCCCAGTATCGCTCCACCCGTGTTGCCGGTGTAACGTTTCATAGTGACCGGGGTGGCCACCTCTATCACATCAATGGTCTCATTAATGCCTGGATAATGTTTCTCCAGAAAACTGCGAATAAAGGTAATGATCTCTTCTTTGCGGCGACGATAATGAGGTTTATCCTCATTGCGCCAACGGTCCCATCGATCAAAATAGGTGAAATATGCCAGACGAATAACGGATCCTTCCTGCGGTGTAAAACCATCGGCCATCCGGCTGCGATGCTGCAACAGGATGCTACCCTGCATACATTCGGGTAGCAGCTCAGCTTCCTGTTCATTCAGAATATAAGTGGTACTGTGCGGTTCTCCTTCACCGACTTTTTTTCGACAACCAACAAATACCGTAATCAGTCCTGGATAAGTATTGCCCTCCTGCGGCAAAATATCGTGATACAGTTTATCCAGGGTTGGGGTCATATATTTTCCCTCCAACAAATGGAACAACGTCGTATGCCCATCAATCGTTGAAATAACCTTCGAAGCAGGTATCTCCCTGCCATTCTTCAACTTCACCCCAACAGCTCTCTGCTCATCGCCATCTTTTTCGAGCAATATACGATCTACTTTAATCTTGTAATCGATCTTTCCCCCCAGATCGAGATAGCGCCTGGCGATGGATTGCGATAATCCCAGAGACCCTCCTTCCGGAAAACCGGCATTACCGCTTCCAGCAGCAGCCATCGTGTACAGATATGGAATCAACGAAAAGTTACCATGGTCCTGCATCAATATCAGAGGAAAGGTTTTTTTCAGCAAAGGATGTGTTAGTTGATCGCAAAAATCATCCATCTGAGTACCACCGGTACGCCAGAACAACCCCAGTTGTGGCAGAATTTCGGCCGCCATAGACAACTTCTGTTTCCAGCCCATCAACGGGATTGGTGCCAGTGGAGGACACAGATCCAGCTTCTGAAAGCGCCGCATATAACGGCAGAAGTTTTTGATGAGTCGTTCATCCTCAGGGGAAATACTGAGCAGATGCTGCTCCAGACGATCAGGGTCGGTATAAAAGTTAACCGTCTGACCATCGGCATCGATAACCCGGTTAAACTGTTCAAATGTCTTTATCGACTTGCCATTCAAGGCACCCAATTCATGCCACACCTTATAGGGAGAACTGTTAGGGTCTGTACCATTTAGCCACTCAATGCAGTAGTCAAAGACATAACCTTCCCTGGTCCAGGCGGTACAACAGCCTCCCGGTAGGGTATGCCGCTCCAGTATCCGGGTTTGAAAACCGTTCATCTGCAGATAGCACCCAGCCGCAAGACCGGCCACACCCGCGCCAATAATCAGAATCTCGTTTGTACCGTTGGTGTCAGATGTTGTTTTGTTTGCAGTCGTCATACTTTTACACCTCCATCTCAGCAGAAACACCGGTAGCCACCGTCTCAATGTCGGATGAAATATCCGCCATTATCAAAGATGCGTTGGCCAGGATGTGGTCATCATCAAGCATGTCAGCATGCAAACCGGAACCCTGGTATAGGTTGACGGTTTCACCACAACCCGACCAGCTACCTTCCTGACCGGCTTCATAGAAAGCCAGTTTGGACTCATCAGCAAGAATCGTAATCACACTGTTCAGGTGACCATCATTGATAGTCTGACTACTGAATTCTATGTAATCCCTTGCCTGTAACAGGGTTTCAGCTTCGACTTTGGTTGACCCAGTATGCTTGTGTAGGTGTTCTTTAAGTTCCAATTCAAATTCCGCGATATGCTCATCTTTCAAAACAAACGTTTCGGCAATTCGATAAGAGTCGATAATGACTACATGACTGACTTCATCACCCCTCCGTTCCAGTTCTTTTGCCACTTCAAACGCCAGGTTTCCACCTAACGAATACCCCAGCAGCACATATGGACCTTGCGGTTGTTGCTGTTTGATCAAATCGGTATATCGCTCTATTTTCTGATCACCAGTCAGGTAATTAAATGCCAGCAAATGATAATCCGACATCACTTCGGCGAGGCGTCGATAAACCAAGCCATGGCCACCTGCCGGAGGGAAGCAAAAAACAGTATCTTGTTGTTGATCGTTGAAATGCAGATACGGACCCGCGCCGGTTTCCCGACCAATAATGATATGTTCAAGGGTTTTTGCCATACCATACAATGTTGATGTCTTGAACAACTGACTGACAGCCACTTCAACATTGAATTCATGTTGCAGCAGATAAATCAGTTCAATCAATTTAATGGAACTTCCGCCCAGCACAAAGAAATCCTGCTCAACTCCAACCTGTTCCAGATTGAGCAGGGTTTTCCAATGATGCGCCATGCGTACTTCATATAAGGTATGCGGGGGCTCAACAATGGTATTTTCTATGACCGGTTCCGGCAAAGCATTGATATCCACCTTACCATTTGGAGAAAGCGGCAACTGGTCGACTTCCACAAACCATGCAGGAATCATATATGTAGGAAGAACCTCACCCAGATGTTGACGTAATTGTCGTGCATCAACAGACTGATCACGGTTATCGTTATCTGGATAATCGTTGTTCGCTACCCAATAAGCGCATAACTGGGTTTCTTCACTGGCATCTTTACGAACAGTCACAATTGCCTGTGCCACGTCCGGGTGCATTTTCAACTGGGTTTCTATTTCTCCCACCTCAATTCTGTGTCCACGAACCTTCACCTGATTATCAGCGCGTCCCAATAACTGCAGACAACCCTGACGGTCCCATTTTGCCAGGTCGCCAGTGCGGTAATAGGTTCTGCTGTGTCCACTTAAATTCAGTTTTACGAACCGTTGCGCAGTCATCTCTGGCGCACCCAGATACCCCTGCGCCACGCCTTCGCCACCGATCCACAGCTCACCGGGAACACCAACCGGTAATGGTTGCTGATGTGCATCCAAGACATATATTTCACTATTAGCAAAAGGATGCCCCACCGGTACCATCTGCCCGGATTCCAATTGAGAGGTATCGCCTTCAAACACAGCGCTGTCGATAGTGGCTTCGGTGAGACCGTAGGAGTTGACTACCCGGTTGGTACAGAGTGCTTTCAGTTTCTGAATTTCCTCGACTTTCCAGACGTCAGATCCCACCATCAACAACTGGATAAAATCCAATCGTTTTTCTTCGCGTTCACAATACTGCATCAACCCGCGTGCAACGGCTGGCACACATTCCATGCAATCAACCCGTTCCTGCTTCAAGGTTTGATAGAGACGGACAGTGTTAAACAACAGGTCACGTCCGATGAGTACCAGAGATCCTCCAGAGCACAATGCCCTTAACCAGTCACCGGCAAAAACATCAAAGGAGAAACTGGCCATTTGCGCATGAACCCGGACCGCATCGGATAACCGATAGTATTCATGCCAACCTTGATAAACTGCCGCCAGGTTACCATGACTGACCTGTACCGCCTTCGGCTTACCCGTAGAGCCTGAGGTAAAGATAACGTAGGCGGTGTCTGTAGCATTTATATTGGTATCAGGTTTGTCTGATGACCATTTTATTAACTGTGGATCATCTGAAGTAAGCACTTGCCCCTGCCATTGTTCAAAGCGCGGCAGCAGATGGGTGCTGGTCAGAACCATACGGGCTTTCGCATGATCCAGCATGTAGATGACACGATCTTCCGGATAATCCGGATCTATCGGCAAATAAGCCGCCCCGGTTTTCAAGATAGCCAACAAGGAAATCAACATATCAGGCGATTTCATCAGGCTCAATGCCACCACATCACCACGACCAATTCCGATAGCCTGAAGATTGACTGCCAGTCTGTCCGACTCTCTGACCAGTTCTGCATAACTGATTTCCCTTCGCTGATCAGCATCTGGAATGCCTTCCTGCTCAGGCATTATCACTGCAGGTGCGTTTTTATCCCGATACTGATCAACCAATTCCGTGACTAACATTTCAGCCGGGGATTTATGCTCCGCCCCGCTCCAATCAGTCAATAGTTGCTGCTGTTCATCCGCTGACAACATAGGCAGCTCGTTGATAGCTAACTCTGGAGTTTCCAGCATGGCTTCCAGCAAATTAATAAAATGACCGGCAAAGCGCTGTACTGTTTCAGCCAGAAACAGGTCGGTGTTGTACTTGAATACACAATGAAAACGACCTTCTGCTTCATCCTCATATGCGGACAATGTCAAATCAAACTGACCTTCTTCTTCGGGCAGTTCAATGTAATCCAGCCGATATCCATATTGTTCAGTAGCCACTTTATGGGCCAGCAGAATAAACATTGCCTGGAAAACTGCCGAACGACTTGGATCATGTTTAAGACCGAGTTTATCCACCAGCATCACAAACGGGTATTCCTGGTTATCCAATCCATTCAACACTGTATCCTGGACCTGACTGAGCAGCTGTAGCGTATTTGGGTTGTTGCTCAGATCGACGTGCAATGGCAAAGGATTAACAAAGTAACCATACAAACTGTTGAACTCTGGTTCCGTTCTGCCCATAACCGGACTACCCACGATAATGTTCTGCTGACCACTGTAACGATGCAGTAAGGCATAGTAAGTCGACAGCAGCACCATAAATACAGTCACGCCCTGTTTCTGGGCCAACTGATGCAAACGAGCAGTCATATCTTTTTCAATGATGAAAAATTCTGAAGCACCGTTATTTGTTTGTACGGCTGGACGAGGCTTATCAATCGGTAAATTCAGAACCGGAATTTCAACAGGCAAATGTTCCAGCCAATAGTTTTGCATTTTCTGCGCCCGATCACTGACCAGAAAACGATTCTGCCAGTTTACGTAATCCAGATAACGGGCTTTGGCCGGTGGCAATACAACGTTTTCTCCGTTACGCATACCCTCGTACACAGCCAGCAGCTCTTCGATAAACGTAAACGTTGAAATCGCATCGGAAATAATATGATGCACGGCTTTCATCATTACCCAGCGATCATCTGCCAAGCGATACAGACGAAACCGCATCAACGGATCACAAGCCAGATCATAAGGTTTACGGTACTCCGCGATAATATGGTTATACACCTCCTCCCAAGGGGTACCTTCCATATCTATCAAACCGATATCCTCTTTCGGTTCATCACTGATGAATTGCATGGCACGGCCGTCTTTCTGAGCAAAATTGGCACGTAACATAGGATGTCTGCGAATCATCGTGCGAACGGCATCAAACATTTGATCCGGTTGCAACTCAGCGCGAATTTCCACCGCACCGCCAATATTGTAAGCAAAACCATCTGGGTTCAGATGCTTCAAAAACCACAATGCGGTCTGATTGCATGACAGCGGGAATTCGCTTTCGTTGGAGTAAATTTCAACATCACTGGTTTCGGTTTGATCACCATCCTGTCCCAATTGTGAAACCAGGTCACCTTCAACCTGTGCAATCAGGTCTTCCACTTGCGTTCCGGACAGAAGCGTGACTACCGGAAGAGAAACTTTAATATCCCGCTGGATCCGGGCCCGCATTTCGATTGCCAACAATGAGTCGAGTCCCAGATCATTCAGGTTACTGGTCATGGATATGCCAGCAGCCTTGATTCGTAATACATCACTGACCACGAAAATGAAGTGTTCTTCCAGCAGAGTCTGACGGTCATCCTCACCAGCCCGACGATAACGCTCCAGAAAGCTACCATTATCTTCATCGCCGGCAGCCTGTTGTTGTGCGCTGGCGAGCTCTGCAATGATGGGCGGCATTTCCTGATACCAGGCATTAAACAGCGGCCAGTCAACCACGGTGTTGATCATCAACTGTGGAACATCCTGGCCCAGTGCCCGCTCAACAATGTCCATACCGGCTTCCGGTGCCAGAGAGTTCATTCCTCGGCTGTTGCGATAGTGATCAATCAGTCCAAGATCTTCTATCATGCCTGTTGCCCATGGCCCCCAGTCGAGCGCCAGACCCGGCAAACCTTGAGAACGACGATAATGAGCAAGTGCATCCAGAAAAGCGTTACCTGCCGCATAGTTGGTCTGCCCTGCCGTCGTCAGCAAAGAAGCCACCGATGCGAACATGACAAAATGATCCAATGGTTGATCGTGTAAATACTGATGTAACAGATAGGACCCCACAACCTTGGGATCATAAGCGGCGTTATAGTCTTCGGGAGTCATTTCTGCCAAAAGTGTGTCTCGGACCTGTCCGGCCAAATGAAAAACACCACGGATTGGTGGTAACTGCCGGCGACGGAAATCCTGCAGCCAGGCACTCAGACTCTCCTCATAACTGACATCCACAGCGGCAGTAATAACATCAACGCCTTTCGCTTCCAGTGTACGAACAAAGGCAATGTGCTTCGATAAAGGATGATCGGCTGTCAGCTCCGCCCATTCAGAACGTTCTGGTAATGCTGTACGTCCCATCAGGATCAAACGCCTGGCGCCACGGTCTACCAGGGTATGACACAGCAGTTTTCCCAATGCTCCAAACGCACCTGTCACCAGATAACAACCATCCGGTCTCAGTTGTAGCGGTAATGGCCGGCCAAGGTTTTCAGCAGCTCTAAGCCTACAGGTATAACGTTGATCCCGCCGCCAGGCCACCTCGCCTTCATATACACCAGAACCCGATTGACTGAAAGCCGGCCAACGATCTGCCCGTAGCTCTGTCAGAATGTGGTCTGCCGCTGCGGCACACTGCTCTTCACCGCCTCCGCACTGCCAGTCAACATCCAGCAACGAACCACGGTTGCTAATCAGTTCCTGATACCATAGCACCCGGCCAACGCCCCATGCGGCTGCAGCCAGCGGATTAGGTCCTTCACCTGGCAACACTGCCTGACCTCTGGCAGTAACGATCAGCAATCGCGCCTGTATCTGACTGGACAACAAAGCCTGTGCCATGGCAATCAAAGGATAGGTGGCATAACTGTTCTGCGACGCCAACGTCTCCGGACTACAGGTATCAAGCACTGGAACACTGAGTTGGCGCAGATCCAAAATACCGTCACATTCAGGCAAATCACTGTCTTTCAGCACACTAAAAAATCTCTGCCAGTCTTCCCGGCTGGCCGTATCAAATAACGCCTGGGCCTGGTTGGCATCAAATACAAAGCCCGGATCATGATCAATCATACAGAATGGTTGTTGCATATTCCGTAATCGGGATACACACTCTATTACCAGTGGATGACTGCGATCCCCGACCACCAGGACAATTCCTGTTGACGCTGTCAACGGCTCCGACATGACCTCTTCAGGAATATCTTTGTTGATCCAATGTACTTCCGTTAACCAGCTATCAATAGTGCTCAGCGCGGCCTGACTGGGAACGGCATCTACGTTACCTGCTCTAAACCCTTCCATTCTGGCCAGGCACTGGCCATTTTGATCGTATACATAAATATCAGAAATTATTTCGTCTGTGGTTCGGGCTGTTACTTTGCTGTAGGCCCACAACGGCTGTATACCGACTTCCTGGCTTTCAAAAAGCGTGAGGGATAACGGCAGACGCATGGCAGGTTCAGAACCATTTTGAAAATGCTGAATTTCTGTGGTCAGTACGGTTTGAAAACAGGCATCCAACAAAGTTGGATGAAAGTGATATGAGTGCTGTTCCATCTGCTGACCATCCAGCCGCGGAAGCAGTTGTGCCAACGCTTCATTATCACCAACCCAGACTTTATCGATGGGCTGAAAAACCGGACCATAGTGATACCCCATTTCTGCCAATGTGGCATAACAGGCATTTCCGGAAAGCTTCAACTGACAGCGTTCTCGAATATCGTCCAGCTCAATCGTTTGTGGCCACTGAGGTAACGGGGATACCTGTAAGTACCCCGTCGCATGTGTAGCGCTGTCGCTGGATGCAGAATTCTGCGGCAGAGTGGCAATACTGAAACGGGCCGTATCACTGTTGAGCAAAAACTGAACGGGTTTGACGTCAGCATCCGGCAAATAAAGTGCTTTCTTTAACTGCAGATCCCGAACCGTACCATTAGCTTTACCTGTAAGCGCTTTAATAGCCTGCATGGCCATTTCAAGAAAACCGGCTGCAGGAAACAGTACATTCCCTTGAATACGGTGATCACCCAGGTAAGGTTGCTGTTCAATATCCAGGATCGTTTCAAATCCCGGCTCTGCTGTTGCCAATCTTCTGCCCAACAAAGGGTGATGAGTTTGACCGAGACGAATTTGAGCAACTGCAGGAGATTCAACCCAATAACGATCCTGTTTCCAGGGATAAGTTGGCAGTGTGACCCAGCGACCTTCGGGAAACATCGCCTGCCAGTCAACCGGATAACCAAGATTATGCAGCATTGCCAACGCCTGCATGAAGCGCTGTCCTTCATCTTCCAGTCGGCGGATGGAGAACAAGATATCCACCGGAATCTGCAATACACTCATACAATCTTTAATAGAATGTCCTAACACCGGATGTGGGCCGATTTCGAGAAACAGGCGATAGCCATCTTTGGCCAGATGTGTAATCGCATCTTTGAATCGCACGCTGTAACGCACATTTTCCCACCAGTATGCGGCATCCAGTTCCGGTCCTTTTGCAATTCCCGGGCGGGCCGTCAGGTAAACGGGTATTTGTGCCGGTTGAGGTTGAATATCTGCCAGTGAGGCAAATAACTCCTCTTCGATCAATTCCATCTTGGCACTGTGATAAGGCACATTAACTGCCAGAAACTTGGCAAAAATCTTACTCTCATGAAGTTCGTCAGCTAACAGCTTCAACGGCTCTTCATCACCTGCTAGCGTGATTGCGGTGGGGCTGTTAATTGCCGCAATCGAAATGCGTTCACCATAAGGGGCTATACGGTCCAGCGCCTCTTCTTCCGTTAAACTGACGGCCAGCATGGTGCCATGACCATCAAGCAAATATTGCAGACGACTTCGCTCGACAATAACTTTAACAGCATCTTCCAGAGAATAGACGCCCGCTTCGTAGAACGCCGCTGCTTCACCGGCACTGTGGCCAACAATCGCTTCCGGCGTTACTCCCCAGGATCGCCAGAGTGCAGCTAAAGCAACCTGTAAAGCAAAGTTAGCAGGCTGAGCCAACCACGTATCGGCCATATTCGATTCTTCTTCACTTGCATTCAGCTGCTCGATCAACGACCAGTCTGTATACTGACTCATCAACTCATCACAACGCTCGATCATGTTCCGATAGACGGGCTCTGATTGGAACAGCTGACGCCCCATTGCCCACCACTGCGGCCCCATCCCGGTAAAAACCCAAACCAGCCGACGATGCTGTTCAGGAATAGGGCTACCCACAACAGCGTTTACATTATTTTGGCCGTCAATATAACTGTCCATTGTGGCAAGCAGGTCTTCACTACTCTCGTAGGCAAACGTAACACGCTTGGGCAATAACTCACGCCGGGTCGCCAGTGTATGACCCGCGTGATACAAAAAAGTCTGAGGATCATCGGAGGCCAGTACGGCATCGCGCATTTTGGCGACCACGCGAGTCAAATCCGCTTCGTCGTCGGCACTCAGAGGCAGTAATGCCCGTGCCGGAAAAGTTATATTCTTGTCCGCCTGAAGTTGAACAGGCGACTCTTCCAACAGTAGATGAGCATTAGTACCGCCAAAACCAAAGGAGTTTACTCCTGCTCGAGCCGGCCCTTCATGTTCCGGCCAGGCAACCGATTCAGAAGGAATTTCGAATGGCTGATCATCAAGATTCAAAGCCGGGTTCACCGTTTTCAGATTGATGTGAGGTGGGATTGTTTTGTGTTTTAGCGCTAAGACTGTTTTGATTAATCCTGCCATACCGGCAGCAGCTTCTGTATGACCAATATTGGTTTTGACAGAACCAATGTAACACTGGTCCTGCGGTCGTCGATTTGTCGCCAGCACCCGCCCTAAGGTATTGGCTTCAATCGGATCCCCGACGGGGGTAGAAGTACCGTGGGCTTCAATGTACTGCAGGGAACCGGGATTAATACCTGCGTCATCACATACTGTGCGAATCAAACGTTCCTGCGCTTCACCACTGGGTACGGTAATACCGTTGGTCCGTCCATCCTGATTAACTCCAGAACCAATGATGACAGCATGGATTGGATCGCCATCACGCAATGCATCCTTCAACCTTTTTAGCGCCACCACACCCACACCTTCTGAACGAACGTAGCCATTAGCATCTGCATCATACGTTCTCGAAAGCCCTTCTGGAGATAGAAACCCGCCTTTGGATTCAGTGATCGTGTATTGCGGTGTCATATGCAGTAACACACCGCCTGACAATGCAACATCACTTTCACCACTCAGCAGACTCTGACAAGCCAGATGGGTGGTTACCAAAGAAGAGCTGCACGCCGTATCGACGGACATACTCGGCCCATGAAAGTCAAAACAATAGGAAATTCGGTTCGACAGAATAGTCATCATGGTACCGGTCGCAGTATGTGCAGCCAGACCGTTAAAACTCAGATCGGCAAACTGAACGATCTTATAATCCAGAGTAAATCCACCAATGAAGACCCCCACTTTTTGGCCACTTAGCTGTCGAGGTTTGAGTCCGCCATCTTCCAAAGCCTCCCAGGCCACTTCCAACAGCTTTCGTTGCTGAGGATCCATATATTCCGCTTCGCGTGGACCTATACCAAAAAACGCTGGGTCGAATTCATCAAAACCATCAATGTAACCACCGCGCCCACCGGTTAACCGCCCAGGCTTCGACTTGTCATGACTGTAAAGGTGTTCTGCGTTGTAACGATTGCTGGGTGTCGCTTCAAGACAATCTTTACCTGCTATCAGGTTCTGCCAGAAACTCTGGTAATCATTAGCATGACCGGGAAAGCGACATCCAATTCCAACAATTGCAATTTTATTATCCAAAGACATGTTCGACCTCTTATTAAATTCCTTGAGAGATCTCCGAAAAATGATTCTTAAGCCCTGAACATCGTCCACTTCGCTCGAAGGTAGTAACTTCTCAGCACTCCAACTGATTCAGCTAATTTCCTGAGAGCTATTCCGACGGCGAATTTCCAGGCAGCACCACCTGATCAGCATCAGAACTTACATCATTTTTTTAGAGACTCATTAATTGTGTAGTTATCAGAGATAAAAATTGCCCTAGCCAACATTACCGGCATAAAACAACACCCCCACAAATGGAGATATAAAACTGTGCAACAGAATTTTTGGCAGGCAGACGAAATGGCGCAGAGACGATGGTCTCTACGAACCGAATACTTCGCATTACTTAAAATGTAATGGAACGTCTAATCAAATATGAGCAAGAGCCCCGTATGGACTGCCACGAATGGACCTAAAGAATTTTATGGAAATACGGGTCAATACGATTTTCGCAAGAAAAACAACACAGTATTTCCCCGAATGTAAAACCACATTTAAATTCAGCAACTTATTTAAAGATTGAAATAAATAGACAAAAGCCGGTGAACTTAATAACGAATAAGAATCACAGTGATGAAGAGTCAAATCCAGACTTTCAGTTTTTGACATCCTATTATCATGAGAAATTCTGCTATAACGGGATAAAAAGAAATACAAAGAAAGACAGTTAAATAAAAAAAATACAGCACTTAATAAAAAATAAAAAATTCCATCAACTCGTACATTTGAATGAGACCTTACAAAGTGACTACAACGAACCCACCCTATTACACCTGACATATCGAATTCGAATACGGAATTTTTTTGTCTAGTTTCCTGACAAAAATTCATAGTGACGCTTTCCTACAACTCATTTTGAGTATTATTTATAAGTTGGAAAAATTCACACTAGCGAATCACCCCAACCACCAAGAAAAAGCAAATACAGCCAACATCATATTTTGCCAAGCAAGAAAGTTAATTAAACAACTTTCCGGCTTACTGTTTACTGCACAACCACTACAGATCACCATCAAGATAACAAAGCAATTGATCTATCGCAATAAGAATATAATTCAGAATTATGACAATCCTAAGAACACATATAAACACGATATTTTATCGATTAAAAAACCAATTGCCCCAATAATTATACTTTCTATTTGAGTCATAAATTATGATGACAGCAACAAATAAAAATCTAATATACATAAAGAACATATACCAAAAACTGACAAAAGAAACACCCTAAAGAATTAATAAACAATACTGATAAACATTAGAATAATTAAAAAATGAAATAACATTTATATATATGCCACAAATAAAAAATAATGCACAAAAAAACTCACAAGAAAACAAAAACCCTCGGAAACACAACAAAACTCCTCCACCCTCTGATAAGCTGAGAATTTTGCGTTTCAATAGTTTAGAAAAACATAATTTTGAAAATTCGTTTTTTTTAAAACACAAAAGACACTTGTTTCAAAAAAAATTTTTGTTGATCCAGTGAAAATAAGTCATAAGATTAGTGCGGCGGGAAATGTAAGATTAGATATAACTTTAAATTGCAATACTAAATATAGTTGATTGACCTTGATAAAAATCATAATAAAACAGGATCATACCAGTAGAATCAAACACTTAACCCGTATCAGGCATCGGCGGACAAAATAAATCCTTACTTTATTTTGTTTCCAACATCTATTGCCAGGAAACAAAAACAACAACATCATTAAGGTAGACAAACATGAAAACTGGGCGACGCATACTATTAGCATCCACAATCCTGAGCACCGCTGCGCTCATATCAGCCTGCCAGACATCCGGCACGAACGATACTTACATTAGCAAATCCGAAAACTCTGAAATTACCCCTCAGGTCCCAACTTTGGCTTATGACGACACTAGCGTTGTACTGGTCTGGCACAAAACAGATGAGTATGATGATATTGTCGATTATAAGATCTATAAGGATGGTGAATTCATCGGACTATCCAGTAGCAACAACCAACAACATTCACCAGCCTATCCTTACATCAAAACATTCTTCGATGCGGATAGTGAACATTTCCATCAATCCACCAGATTCCTGAACTTCAGAGTCACCGACCTACACCCGGATACCGAATATGAATTTGCTGTCAGTGCTGTTTATAAAGACGGTAGCGAATCCGGCCGGAGTCAGATAGTCAAAGCCAAAACCTCACCAACCTTTAGCAAAGTCATAAACATCACTGATTATGGCGCAGTTGGTGATGGCACCACGCTGAATACGAGCAACATCCAACAAGCCATTGACGATTGTGCTGAAGGCTCAAAGAGCGCCTTTGGCTGCAAAGTCGTTATTCCCGAAAACCAGGCTGGGAGCGTCTATGTCTCTGGCGCACTGTTTTTGGCAAGTAATATGACGCTGGAAATTCAGTCAGGTGCCACGCTCAAAGGTTCCACTGATACAAATGACTATCCTCTGAACCAGGGATACCAGCTCTACAGCTATAAAACCAATCCCACAGATTCACGACGTCCACCTTCATTATTAAATGTACTATCAAAAGATCATCAGAATGGCACCATTACTGAAGACCAGGGTTATGACTATCGTCGTCATGTATACGAAAATATCCGAATCGTTGGCGGTGGCACCATAGATGGTAGCGGCTGGACTCGTTCGGACACCGATACCCAGGATGAAACGGGCAACCAACTGGCTTATTTCCAGGCTGGTAGTCGGGAAAAAGTCTACACATTGGGAAAACTCGCCTATCACCAGATGATCGCGGCCTGGCATGAAAAAGACACCACATGGACAACAGATAGCGAATTGAAAGCACTGATTGAAAATACCTACGGCGGCTATAAAGGCCAGCTCAATAAAGATCTATACTCCAACCGGCGTTCCAGTCTCGCCACATTTAGGGGCGTAACCAACCTTTACTTCTCAGGCCTGAAACTGATCAACCCGGCTTACCATGGCGTTATGTTTCTTGAAGGCGAAAACACCGTATTTGCCTACAACAATACACAGACGTTTGATGTCAACAATGCCGATGGTGTTGAGTTTGGCAACAGCGAAAACTCCATGATATTTGCAAACTTTGTTGATAGCGGTGACGATAACATCAACTTTGCTGCTGGGCAGGGGGCCAACTACGCCGAAGGAAGTGAACATGTCCAACCGACAGAAAAAGCATGGATATTCAATAATTACATGCGCGAAGGACATGGTGCAGTCACGATTGGCAGTCATACAGGAGCTTGGGTACAAGATATATTGGCAGAAGAGAATGTCATGTTTCTGACCGATAACGGCCTGCGCATGAAAACAACAACAGCAACGGGTGGCGGCGGTCGTCGCATTACTTTCAGAGACAACGCCATGAAAGATATCGGAACCAAAAACACCAATACCGTGGATGGTCATGAAATCTCTAATCGTGGAGGAACTGGTAACCCATTCGTGTTCACGATGAAATATTCTGCTGGCGACAACGTTTTTCAGGATGCCCCGACTTCAGCACAGTTCCGAGATATTCTGGTGGAAAACGTCACACTGGATAATGTCTCCCCCGATACCGGCAAAAATGTCATAAAAGTCGACGGTTATGACGGCTTCGACGAAAACAACTCTTACCCTGAAACCTATCAGGAGAACATTACTTTCTCTAATGTCAAAATCAAAAACGCAGTGGTAACCAAGATTGACCATTTAAAAGACTCTGTCTTCAAGAATGTCACGGTCACAAACTGGAACTCAGGCTATGACAGTATTTGGCAAATCAAGAATTCAAAAAACATCAAATTCGAGAACGTCCTGCCTGAACACGCCAATATTGATTAAGCACTGACACCTTCCGGCCAGGTAAACATGCCTGGCCACAACCCTCTCATTTATCTGGTCAGACCACAAAATATCTCATAATTCTGAAATATCGTTAGAGTTGGCGGTAAACTAACAGCAAATGATACGAGTCAATAAAGCCCCCGGCATAGCTGGCTAAGATATGACCTGTTCAATTCATTCATAAACCAGATTCTTTGTGTAACGCTATGTCTCAAAATCAATGGGTCTCACCCGCAGAACTTACAGAAATTGCTGAACAACAACTCACCTACAAAGCCCTTAAGGATCCAAAGACCACATTTTTATTGGCTATCACTGCCGGACTGTTTATCGGTCTCGGGTTTGTTTTTTACACGACAGTCACCACCGGCGCAGGCGATATGTCCTGGGGGGTCAGCAAACTCATCGGTGGCTTGTGCTTCAGTCTGGGCTTGATGTTGCTAGTCACCTGTGGCGGAGAACTGTTTACCAGCACTGTTTTGACGACCGTGGCCTGGGCCAGCCGAAAAGCCAGTGGAATCACCGTGCTAAAAACCTGGGTGGTCGTTTATTTCGGCAACCTGGTGGGCTCTCTGTTATTGGTCGCCATTGTCTTTGCCGCTGGTCAGCAAACAGCCGACCACGGTGCATGGGGTGTAAACGCCATGAATATCGCCCAACACAAGTTACATCACTCGTTTATTCAAGCTGTCGCACTGGGCATATTGTGCAATTTGATGGTCTGCCTGGCCGTCTGGATGAGTTATGGTTGTAAAAATAACTTCGAAAAGGGCCTGATCGTCATGATGCCGGTCGCAATGTTTGTCGCGGGGGGTTTTGAACACTGTGTGGCCAATATGTTTATGATTCCACTTGGCATGTCCATTGCCCATTTCTCACCCACCGAGTTCTGGGATATGGCGAACGTGACACAGGCAGCCTATCAGGATCTGACCGTCAGCAATTTCTTATTCAGCAACCTCTTGCCGGTTACAATCGGTAATATTATAGGAGGCGGAATCATGGTTGGGCTGACTTACTGGAAAATTTATCGCCAACCGCACATGAATCAGGCTCAGATTGAAGTCGCAAAAAACACATCAGAACAGAACGCCTGAAAATACACGCCACCCCGCCAGCCCTGATATTACAGGGCTCGGCGCTAAAAATCAGAGCTGCTGGGTTGTCAAACACTATTAAATGCCTCACTACAGCCCTCAGATGAATTTTCGATAACAACCTTGCTTGAAATAACCATTACAGATAAGCAACAATTTGTTTTCAGCCTAACCCATTGAAATATAGCCTCACCTACCATATAAATATTGCAATATTCTTTCAGCTTTTAATAAAACGATATTTAGAATAAAAAATTCATCGACCCGACATGATTTGAGTTTTAGTGTGACAACGGGGCTTAAAGCCCTTATCACAAACTGAAGATACCCAAATAGACACAAGAGGTCAGTTTATGAGAAGACAAAAGCGTGATCGTATGGAGAGAGCATTTCAAAAAGGCTATATGGCAGGCATTGAAGGAAAGTCGAAAGATAGTTGTCCCAAAGTAAACCCAACAGAACATCAGGAATGGCTGAATGGCTGGCGGGAAGGACGAGTGGATAACTGGGATGGTCTCACCGGAGTCCGCGGTATTCATCGAATAGCAGAAATCACCATGCAATAATTCTGCTATTCAATCAGATTTGGAAAGAAAAAGCGCCTTAATGGCGCTTTTTCTTTTTCTGAGCAGACAAACAACACTCAAGACAGAATTCGATCAATAATTTCGAACACATCTGCACTCAACTTTGGCTCATCCTTAATACGGTTCAACTCCACTCTCATCAGTTTTTGACGTTCAGGAGTATGGCGTGGCAGGCCCTGGAATACAGAACACAAACGAGAAGCAATCTGTGGATTTGATTTGTTCAACTGAATAATTTTATCAGCCAGATAACTATATCCACTGCCGTCTGTTTTATGGAATTGCACCAGGTTTCGATTGGCAAAGACACCAATCAGATGACGCACAATATTCGGATTCTTGATATCAAAATAGTTGTTATTTTCAAGCGTTTGAATGGCGGCCAGATCCGTTTTTTCGCTGCCAGCCTGCAGTCCAAACCAGTATTGGACCATGAGCGAATCATGCTTCCACTGCTCCAGGAACTCATCCAGATATTGTTGGCGAACTTCCACCGCAGCATAGTTCACTATAAGCCCCAAAGCCCGGGAACGGTCAGTAAAGTTATTGCTTTCCCGATATTGGGTCTCCACCGCAGCCATCGCTGCCGGGTCAGCGCTGCGAATCCAATAGCTCAGAGCAATATTTTTCAGGCTGCGCTCGGAAGCATCCTGAAAATTGAAGGCATAGGGTTTGCTTTGATTCAGCTGCTGATACAGATTTCTGAATTCTGCCTGATAGCGAAGAGCAATGGCATTGGCGACTGCTTCACGCACCTGATGAATGATGTCTACGTCAGCTGGATTCATCAGTTCAAACAGATATTGCTCCGCCGGCAACACCAGCATACGGGCTTTAATCGCAAGATCCATGGTCTGATCGGACAATACTGCAGCCACGGCCGCCAATAACTCGTCGGCCACTGACACTTTCGCCACTTCTTCAAAACCATTGATCTGCTCGATTAACACGTCAACCATCAATCGTTGCGCAGCATCCCAGCGGTTAAACTCATTGCTGTCATTGGCCATCAGGAAAGCCAGTTCCTGGCGACTATAGGCATACTTCAGTTCCACCGGCGCAGAAAAATCCCTTAACAGCGACGGCACTGGGCGTACTGGGATCTGCTTGCATACAAATGTCTGTTCAGCCTGGGTCACAGACAGCACCGAAGTCACCGGATTGAACTGTTCAGAGGGCTCTATATCCAGCGCAATATCATTTCCCTGGCCATCCAGCAATCCAAGCTTCACAGGAATCAGCATTGGTTTTTTGCCAGTCTGACCGTGAGTGTCCGGCACAGTCTGTTTAAAAGTTAACGCATATGTGCGGGAAACCTCATCATACTGGGAGCTGACTTCCACGACCGGCGTACCCGCCTGTTCATACCAGAGCATAAACTGAGTAAAATCAAAGCCACTGACTGCATGCATACTGGCAATAAAGTCTTCAATAGTCGCCGCCTTACCGTCATTGTGCTCAAAATAGTGATCACTGCCTTTACGGAACAGCTCAGCGCCCAACAAAGTATGTATCATGCGAACGACTTCGGCGCCTTTCTCATAAACGGTCAGGGTATAGAAGTTATTAATTTCAATGTAACTGCCAGGTCGGACCGGATGCGCCATGGCACCAGCATCCTGAGCAAACTGGAGAGTCTTCAATACCGTCACGTCATCTACCCGCTTGACGGCGCGGGAGTGTAGATCGGCAGTGAACTCCGCATCACGGAAAACGGTGAATCCTTCTTTCAGACTTAACTGAAACCAGTCCCGACAGGTCACCCGATTACCAGACCAGTTATGGAAATACTCATGGCCGATAATCGATTCAATGCGTTCAAATGCTTCATCTGTCGTGGTTTTTTCATTTGCCAGAACAGCTGAGGAATTGAAGATATTCAAACCTTTGTTTTCCATGGCGCCCATATTAAAGAAGTCAGAAGCCACGATCATGAACAGATCCAGATCATATTCACGACCGAAACGTTCTTCATCCCAACGCATGGAACGATGTAGCGCACCATGGGCAAAATCTGTTTTTGCAGCATTGTGTTGTTCAACAAACACATGAATGTCGATTACCCGGCCGGAGCAAGTGGTAAACTGACTCTCGCTCTTCACCAGGTCCCCGGCCACCATGGCAAACAGATAGCTGGGCTTTTTGAACGGATCATGCCAAGTGGCAAAGTGCCGACCATTATCAAGATCACCTTTTTCCGTTGGATTACCATTGGCCAGCAATACTGGGAACTGTTTCTTGTCGGCTTCCAATCGAGTCGTAAATACCGCCATCACATCAGGACGGTCAGGATACCAGGTAATTTTGCGAAAACCTTCGGCTTCACACTGAGTACATAACATACTACCGGACAAATAAAAGCCTTCCAGACTGGTATTCCTGTCAGGATAGATTTTTACTTGAGTCAAGATTTCAAATGAATCAGGTAGATCACTGATCAACAGTTTTTCTTCTTCGATGTGATACTCTGCGGCTGAAAGCTCACGGCCATCAATGGCTATTTTCAGGGTTTCAAGATCAGCGCCATACAGGCACAACGGCGCGTTGTCATTATCGGATTCAGGATTCCGTCTGATTTTCAGTGAGGCCTCAACAATCGTAAAGGACTGTTCGATATTCACATTCATGAATATCTCATCCACCAGGTGGTCAGGAACCTGATAATCTTTCAAATAAATGGTTTGTGGTTCAGTTTGGCTCATTAAACAACCTCAATTTAGGCCTGAATTCTCAATTCAATCTGATAGCCGGTATGCCGGCGGACATTCATAACACCTGTATCAAAAATCAGATATTGACCTTTAATACCTTGCAGAATACCAGCAACCAGAGGCTGCTTATCCAGATTAAAGCTACTAATCTTTTCCGGATAACGTTGTACCGGATAACGAATTTCCTGCACTTCACTGTGATGAATCAATTGAATATGCTGTCGGCCATGTTGCAGAATAAGTTCATCAAGCTGGGGCTTTAATTCAGCAAACAATTCATCACGACGGGCATGCAAATCAATGCTTGCATTGTCCCCTTTCAACATCGCCCGCCAATTGGTTTTATCAGCAACCTTCTGTTTAAAAGTTACCTCCACCAAACCGGACAAATAACGACTGGACACTCGGGCAATCGGTGTAGCCTGTACCGCTCCCTGATCGATCCACCGGGTCGGCAACTGACCTGCCCGGGTAATCCCAACTTTGAGGTCAGAGGCATTGGCAAGATACACATAATGCGGCTGCAGACAGACATTTTCAGCCCATTCCGGTTCACGGCAGGTGCCCTGGGCAATATGGCACTTTTCGGGGCTCATCATACAGGCATCACATTGTGCCAGCGCCATAAAATGCTTATAACAATACCCCTGACCGAAGCTTTTGTTGGTTGCCTGGCCACAGTAACAGCATAAAATCCTGCCACTAAAATTGATTTCAACAGATTTTCCCAAGCAATCACTCAAGGCAACACGACGATCGCCTGATACCAACTCATAGTGCACCAGGTTATCCTGTGCAAGTCGGGTTTCCATTTTGTCGAGCACGAACTCTCCACGACTGACCATCTCTTCTGACACAAAAAGATCGCCGTTCATGACCCCTCCTGGAGAATATCAATCAAATTGATAGGACTCTCCTGAACACCCTGCGGAGTGACCTTTTTACCCTTCTCTATATAGCCGGTGCGCTCCTGCTCATTCTTAAACCGGTATTCATAAGCAATAATCGCCTCCATGCAGGCTTCTTTCTGCTGTTCGGACATCCGCTGCCCGTTTGGCCATTTGCTCAGTTCCAGGCTGCTTTTAAGATTTTGGTAGATTTCGGGGGTCATCTGATTGATGAGAGTATTGTAATCCATCGGGGGTTTTAACCTGTTTTGATTTTGCGCGATGCTAACATAAACCCCGGATAAAGTGATTATCAGCCATCGTTCCCCAAACGGCTGCCCCATCCCAGCTTGGTCCGGCAGATTTCGTAGTAATCGTAGTTCTTTGGATGCAACAGTCTGAGGCTATGGGACATCTTGCTGATATGCAACTCATCACCCTGCAGAGTCACCAGATGATTCTGAGCATCGCAACTGACCTGCGGTGCCAGATCATTTTCATAGCCAATGCGAACACATACTGCGGCATCACCATCAACCACCAGTGGTCGACTGGTCAACGTATGCGGAAACATAGGCACCAGCACGATAGCATTCAGCTTGGGATGCATGAGCGGACCACCAGCGGACAAAGCATAAGCCGTGGAACCTGTTGGAGTGGAAACGATGAGCCCATCGGAGCGCTGACTATAGACAAACTGACCGTCAATCAAGAGTTCAAACTCTATCATACGGATAGACTGACCGGGATGAAGCACAATGTCATTCATGGCGGCAGAGCTACCCACCCACTCACCATCTCTGCACACTTTGACTTCCAGCAGAAAACGCTGTTCTTCAATAAAATTACCAGAGAATACATCACTGACCACCAGTTCCATCTGGTCCGGCATGATATCCGTCAGAAACCCCAGACGCCCACGGTTAATCCCGAGCACCGGCAAATCATAAATCGCCATATCACGCGCGGCGCCAAGTAACGTTCCATCGCCTCCGACAACAATAATCAAATCGGCAAAAGCGCCTAGTTCTGCTCTGGTGGCATAATCCACATCTTCGTTTCTCAGAGTGTTCTTTAATAAATCTTCAACTTTAAAGGGAATCTGCCGGTCACTCAGCAATTGAATCAGGTTCCTCAGGGTATTCAAGACATTATCATTACCCAAACGACCCAGAATACCGACGCACGAAAAATGAGACATAAATTAGCTCTAACCAAGTGTACTTTCATGGCATCATACCGTAATGAAATGCGTAAAGTCAGATGTGGGACAATTGATTCCCCAATTACACCAATCCTGGACACGACAACTGGCGTGGTCCCTGTTCAGCCCTGATCTTTTTGCGTACTACCCCTCCCCGTTTCGCCCGGATGCCTGGAGTATAGAGTGGCTACAGAACCTGGATCAGTCGGGATCCGACGAACCGGACTTTCCCCGACGACTGGGATTTCGTTTTGAGCAACTGCTTGAACATTACCTGATAGATCACCCTGAGTGGCAATTACTGGGTCGAAATATTCAGATCCAAGATACCAACAGAACGGTTGGCGAACTCGATTTTATTGTCATGCACCTGACAGACGGCCAAGTCTGGCATATAGAGACCGCAGTTAAATTTTATCTTCAGACTTCCTGGGGATGGTACGGCCCCGATATCCGCGATACGCTGATGCAAAAATATCTGCGCCTGAAAAACCATCAACTGAGACTTCATGAGCACCCGGCAGCACGCACACAGTTGGATCATTACGGAATTTCACAAAACCTGGCCAGTGCCATGCATGTTAAAGGCTGGCTGTTTGGTCATGAAGGGCAATGCCACCTGCCGGACTATATAAACCCGGCTATCCAAACTGCCAACTGGGAATTAGCAGCCAAATGGCCATATAGTGGGAGTTATCTGGATAAATCCCACTGGCTTGACCCCATTGCCATGGAAACGGATTATCCTGTCGAAGACGGTAAAGAATATCCGATCATGATCATTCGCAATGGGCAGCGTCAATTTCTGGTGCCGGAAATCTGGCTACAAAGCATTGATGAACAGAACAACGGACAAACGGTATGACAGCACAGACCATTAAAAACCCATTGCACCCCAACCTGCTGGTTGCCATCGAAACCGCTTTACGCGCTCATCCCGGCGGCATGAAAGAGATTGAACTGATCAATTATCTGGATACAGAGTTTGAAGGCGTTTTTCCAAAAAAAAATCTGGCCGACTCGCTGGTACTGTTTCAAACCCATTTCATCCTGTTTAATGCTCTGTATCAGCTACAGGACATTTTATGGCTTAATCAGAATGGCCACCTGATCATCGGCCCAATCAATATCTGCCTTTATCCTTTCAACGGTACTCTGCACCAGCAGGACATAACAGATTTCAACCATGCTAAAGAGTATTATCTCGACTTCAGTAACTTTGACTCAACCAGTCGGGAAAATGTCGATGATCTTATTAAAAGCTTCTGGCGCAATGCCAAGGCTCATTGGGCTGGAGAAGATGCCTTCAAGGTATTAGGACTGAGCTATCCATGCAATTGGGAGGACATTAAACAGCGATTCCGGTCACTGGCCAATCAGCATCATCCTGATAAAGGCGGAGATGCAGAAAAACTAAAACCAGTGCTTGAAGCCTACAACACACTGAAGGCTTTGTATAAAAAGAACGGATAAGGCCGCGAATAACGGCCTGGCAGACCATTTACTGGTAGTAAGCGTTTTCGGTGACGGTATGATCGGTCACATCCCGCACACCTTTCAAACCCGGTAAACGTTCAAGCAGGGTTTTTTCGACTCCATCTTTGAGGGTCATATCCACCGCCGAACATCCCTGACAGCCACCACCAAAACGCAAAATAGCGACATTATCCTCCGTCAGCTCCTCCAGTGAGACCTCACCACCATGCGCCGCCAGGCCAGGATTGATTTCGGTATAGAGGATGTATTTAATCTGCTCACTTAAGGGACTGTCAGATGTCACTTTCGGCATCTTGGCATTGGGGGCTTTGATCGTCAGCTGTCCGCCCATTTTCTCCTGCTGAAAGTCTACCACCGCCTCTTCCAGATATGGCAGGCTGGGCTCATCGAGATAAACGGAGATTTGTTCCAATACCAGTTTCTCGTCTGAAGGCTTTTCTTCGCCCGGCTTGCAATAAGCCAGACAAGTCTCCGCATAGCGGGTTCCCGGCTGGGTGACAAACATCCTGACCGCAATACCTTCAACGTTCTGCTTGGCCAATAACTCAGCTAGATAACCTTGGGCAGCCTCACTGATTCGGATATCGATACTCATAAAAACTCACTTATTGAAATGTGACGTTATTCTAAAACATAACTCAGAACAACAAAATAACAGACTAAAATAATCAGGATTATATGACAGGATTTCAAGCTGCCAAATAATAAATTTCATACTACCGGGGGATCTATATCAATTTTTTTTGATATACTTTCACACTATTGCCCAATATAAATCAAAGAGACACCATTCTCATGAGTCAAAACAAACGCCAGCAGCGTATTGAACAGTTTTATCAAGCTCTAAAACAGCGGATCCTCATTTTGGATGGTGCCATGGGCTCCATGATTCAAAGTTACCGCCTGGAAGAGAAAGATTACCGTGGCGAGCGGTTCGCCGACCACCCCAGCGATCTCAAAGGCAACAACGACCTGCTCTCAATCACCCAACCCCAGGTTATTCGTGGTATCTACAAAGCCTACCTGGAAGCAGGTTCTGATATTATCGAGACTAATACCTTCAATGCCAATACCGCTTCACAAAGCGACTATGGTATGCAGGAACACGCTTACGAACTTAACAAAGCCAGCGCCCTGCTGGCTCGCTCAATCTGTGACGAATACACCGATAAAACTCCCGAAAAGCCGCGCTGGGCAGTTGGTGTTCTGGGGCCTACCGGCAAGACTCTGTCTATTTCCCCAGATGTCAACAATCCGGCTGCACGAAACGCCAGTTTCGATGAAATGGTCAAACTCTATAGCGAAGCCACAAACGGCCTCATTGATGGTGACGCCGATCTTCTGATGATCGAGACCTCCTTTGATACGTTGAACGCCAAAGCAGCGATTTATGCGATCAAGACAGTGTTTGAACAACGCCAGATTGAACTGCCAATCATGATTTCGGGAACCATTACCGACGCCTCAGGAAGAACACTGTCCGGGCAGATGACCGAGGCGTTCTGGTATTCAGTCCAGCATGCCAATCCAGTCAGCGTGGGACTGAACTGCGCATTAGGTGCCCAGGAATTACGGCCATATGTGGAGGTCCTGGCCACCAACGTCAACACTCACGTTTCCGCTCACCCCAATGCAGGGTTACCCAACGAATTTGGGGAATATGATGAAACACCGGAGGAAATGGCTAAAGTCATCCGTGAATTTGCTCAGAGTGGCTTTCTGAATATTGTTGGCGGCTGCTGTGGTACAACACCTGCGCACATCAAGGCAATTGCTGAAGCAGTACAGGATTTCCCACCACGGGTCATAGCCACGCCAGAGATTTCCCTGGAGTTATCGGGGCTGGAACCATTCAAGTTCAGCGAGCAGACATTATTTGTGAACGTCGGCGAGCGCACCAACGTGACAGGTTCTGCCAAATTCAAACGCCTGATCGTGGAAGAACAGTTTGATGAAGCGCTCGATGTCGCCCGTGATCAGGTGGAGAACGGTGCCCAGGTCATCGACATCAATATGGATGAGGGAATGCTCGATTCCAGAGCCGCGATGGAAAAGTTCTGTAATCTGATCGCCTCCGAGCCGGATATTGCTAAAGTGCCCATCATGGTGGACTCATCCAAATGGGAAGTGATCGAAGCCGGTCTAAAATGCATTCAAGGCAAATCCATCGTCAACTCCATTTCATTAAAGGAAGGCGAAGAAGCATTTCTGCATCATGCCCGTGAATGTATGAAGTATGGCGCGGCCGTTGTGGTTATGGCGTTTGATGAAACGGGTCAGGCCGATACCATCGAACGCAAAATCGATATCTGTACCCGCAGCTACAATACCCTCGTCAATATCGGTTTCCCTCCACAAGATATCATCTTCGACCCAAACATTTTTGCGGTCGCAACCGGTATTGAAGAACACAACAATTACGCCGTTGATTTCATCGAAGCCACCCGCTATATCCGCCAGAACCTCCCCCATGCATCCATTAGCGGAGGAGTTTCCAACGTCTCGTTTTCGTTCCGGGGTAATAACCCGGTCCGCGAGGCCATTCACTCAGTATTCCTATACCACGCGGTTAAAGCCGGCATGAATATGGGCATCGTCAATGCCGGTCAGCTAGTGGTATACGACGATATTCCCGCCGAGTTAAAAGAACGTGTGGAAGATGTAGTACTGAACCGCCGCCCGGATTCGACGGACCGACTGCTGGAAATCGCAGAACAGTATCGCGGCGATGGCACCGCTGCCAAAAAAGAAGACTTGGAATGGCGCAGCCTGCCCGTCACCAAGCGTATAGAGCACGCACTGGTTAAGGGGATTACCAGCCATATACTTGAAGATACAGAAGAATGCCGGCTGCAGGTCAACCATCCGATTGAAGTCATTGAAGGACCTCTAATGGATGGCATGAACGTAGTGGGCGATTTATTCGGTTCCGGAAAAATGTTTCTGCCCCAGGTAGTGAAATCCGCCCGGGTCATGAAACAGGCAGTGGCTCATTTGATTCCGTTTATTGAAGCGGAGAAATCCAGCGATGCCAAAGCCAAAGGAAAAGTGCTAATGGCAACGGTTAAAGGCGATGTTCACGACATCGGTAAAAATATCGTTGGCGTAGTGTTGCAGTGCAATAATTTTGAAGTCATTGATCTCGGCGTCATGGTACCAGCGGAAAAAATCCTGCAGGTGGCCAAGGAAAAAAATGTCGACATTATTGGTCTCAGTGGTCTTATTACACCCTCTCTCGACGAAATGGTGCACGTTGCCAAAGAGATGCAACGACTGGACTTTAAAGTACCATTGATGATTGGGGGGGCCACCACGTCCAAGGCCCATACGGCGGTAAAAATTGAGCCGCAATATCAAAATGACGGTGTCGTATACGTGACGGATGCCTCACGTGCGGTGTCTGTAGCCACATCCCTTTCCAGTGCTGAGCTCAAGCCGATTTATCTCGATGAACGCCGCAAAGAATATGAAACAGTGCGGGAACGTAATAAGAATCGTAAGGCTAAATCATTACTGCCCTATAACCAGGCCAAAGACAATGCCCTGGCACTGAACTGGCAGGAATATACTCCGCCAGTACCCAATCAGCCCGGGATTCATGTGTTTGACGATTATCCATTGGCAGAACTGGTGGACTACATCGACTGGACCCCGTTCTTTATGACCTGGGAATTACACGGCAAATATCCGAAAATTCTGACCGATAAAGTGGTCGGCGAAGAGGCAACCAAGTTGTTCCATGATGCCCAGGCGATGCTTAAGCAACTGGTGGAACAGAAACTGATCAAGGCCCGCGCAGTTATTGGTCTGTGGCCAGCCAATCGCAGCGGCGCCGATGATGTGGTGATTTATCGTGATGAATCACGTGATGAAGTTATGACCACCTTGCATCATCTGCGTCAGCAACAGACTAAGGCTGAAGGTCAGCCAGCGTATTCTCTGGCCGATTTTATCGCTCCGGACCACAGCAAACCCGATTATATTGGTGGTTTTGTTGTGACGGCCGGCATTGGTGCCGAAGCTCTGGCGAAGCAATATGAACAGCAGCACGATGACTACAACGCCATTATGGTCAAAGCACTGGCTGATCGTTTCGCAGAAGCATTTGCGGAAAGGATGCATGAGCGGGTACGTACGGAATATTGGGGTTATAACCCTCAACAATTCAGTAGCGAAGAACTGATCAAGGAACGCTATCAGGGCATCCGCCCGGCTCCGGGTTACCCGGCCTGTCCGGATCACACCGAAAAAGCAGCGCTGTTCAGTCTGCTCAATGCCACTGAACATACGGGTGTGGAATTGACTGGAAGCTTTGCCATGACACCGGCTGCAGCGGTATCAGGGTGGTACTTCAGTCATCCGGAATCAAAGTATTTCGGAGTCGGCAAAATTGATCGTGACCAGGTTCGTGATTTGGCCGAACGTAAAGGTATGGAGGTTAAAATACTCGAACGTTGGCTGGCACCGAATCTCGGTTATGAACCAGACTGATCCGTCCGGCCAAAGCATTTGACAGCCTTCCTCGGGAAGGCTGTCTTATCTGAATTCAAAAATTCTTCAACCCGGTATCGCGCTTGGTCAATGGGACAGCTGCAACCGTTCACACCCTGGGCCATTCAGTGCGCTCTTGCCTCCGGACAAAGGAAAAACCTGAATTTGGGTGCCAATGCGTTCTTTCAGCGCCGGAACGTGAGAGATTACTCCGATAAGTTTCCCTCCCTGCTGCACACTGGAAAGCGTTTCTAGTGCCGTATCCAGGGTATCTTCATCCAGTGTCCCAAATCCTTCATCCAGAAACATGGAGTCCACCCTTACCTTACGACTGGCCATCATGGACAACCCAAGTGCCAGGGCCAAACTGACAATAAAACTTTCACCCCCGGAAAGATTGCGGGTAGAACGAACCTCACCAGCCTGATAATTATCCAGCACATTAAGCTCCAGCGGTTGCTCGCTATCCCGCAGCAATAAATATCGATCGGTCATCTTTTCGAGCTGACGATTGGCATGGGAAACCAGCAGCTCAAATGTCAGTCCCTGGGCAAAATTCCGATATTTTTTGCCATCGGCGGAACCGATAAGGTTGTGCAATTGATTCCAGCGCTCACATTCAGTTGTTTGCGCCTGAATAGCCACCTGCACGGCTTTAAACCGCTCTTGAGCCTCAGCATGACTGCGAAGCTGGTGAGTCAGAGAGGCTAATTGCTCGTTTAGTTGTTGCCCACTTTCATCCAGCTCCTGTATCCGGGACTGCAATTGTTCAGGAGTCTGTTCAGTCAATTGTTTGGCCTGTTCTGCCGCCAGTCGCGCTTCCCGGTCCTGCTTTCGATCCGTCAGCTGAGTCTGATGTTTTTGCAACTGTTCTGCCTGCTGCGTTAATGCCTCTCGCTCGTCAATACTGCAACGGGCAGCTGCGAGCTCATCCTCATTCATAAAACCGGCTTCGCGCAATGCCTGTAACAGCGAGGCTTCCGCTTCTTGTATTTCCACCTTTCGTTTGTCCATCGTCTGACTCAGGGAGTTGATACGGGTATTGGCTTCTGTCAACTGTCGCTGCAGATCATGCCGCTCAGTTCCGAGGTTCTTTTCTTCAACAATGGCCTGATCAATCGCTTGTTGCAGGCATATCTGCTCAGCATCGGTCTGTTTATCGCCGAACAACTGCTGGCGCTGAGTCTGGATATCGTGAGACTGTTGTTTAAGTGCATCGCGCTTTTGTTGCTGCCCTTGCAAGGTCTGATGCTGCGAGGCCATCAAAACATCAATGGACTTAAGCTCACCTTTTAACCCAGTCATGACATTTTCGAGTCTGTTTTTCTCCTTGATATGCTGCTGCCAGTACTCGGCCCGTTGGCGCAGAGACTGCAACAGCTCAGCGACATCGTCTCCCAGCTCTGTCACGCCATAAGCCTGCAATGGCGCTACAACAATCTGGCTCTGGGTATCGTATCCGGCCTGCATCCGGCTCAATCGGTCGGTGATTTCAGCCAGGCTTTTTTCAGCCGAAGATAGATAGTGACGAGCATCCACCAAAGCCTGCTCAGCCTGTCGCCGTTCGATAGCGACCTGCTGCACCCTCTGATCCAGCTGTTCGAGGATCTCTTCGTGCGCTTCCACTTGAGTGATTAGGTTTTGCAATCCGGCAATACGTTTCTCGGTATCGTTACCAAAAGGAAGATTGCCCTTAGCATAAGGATGCGCTGTCGCACCACAAAGCGGACAGGGTTTACCATCTTCCAATGACTGCCGATGCTCTTCCAAAACGGCAATGCGATTCTGTAGTATTAATTGCGTTTGTAATGCGTCTCTTTCAGCCCGGTGCTCTCGCAGCAGGCGTCCGGCCAAAAGCTGATCGCGCTTTTCTTTTCCTGTCTGCAAGGCTGCCTGTGCTTCTTTCAGCTTCTGAGCCGAGAGGTCATCCTGCTGCTGGCACTGCGCCTGCGTCCGTCCGTATTTTTCCACTTGCTCCCTGGCCTGTTGCTGCTGTTCACGAAGCCGCTGCAATTCTGCTCGCTGCTTGAGCAGATCCGCAAACTGCATCTCAATGCCGGCCAGCCCATTGACCAGCGACTCATCGCGACGATGGTCAGCGCAATATTGCTCAATCCGCTGCTGCTGCTGGACGGTCTGATCGTAGCCCTGCTGATACTCCGTACGTTGCTGTTCAAGGACATTGATATCAGCCAGCATTCCCCTGATCGCCTCATCGGCTTCAGCGAGGTTATTTGCTTTGTCTTTCAGGCTCTGATCCAGTGCCCGAACCTGGTTCAGCAACGGCGTTGCTTCGTTCAAACGGGTTCTGGCGGCTACCGTATTCTGTTCGGCGGCATGCCATGCCTCTTCCCGATTTTTTACCATCTTTTCCAATTCTGGCATCTGCTTCTGCAGGCTCGATAGGGCCGCCTGATCATCTGCCTGCTTTCTGCGCTCAGCAATCAGAGTGGCATATTGTCCGTCTAAAGTAGCAGCCTTTATGGCTCGATTCAGTCGCTCCTGTTGCGGCACAAAGGTCTCAATCTGCACCTTTAATTGTTGCTGTTCACCTGCCAGGCGCCGTAACTCCTGGCGCAGTGTTTCGATCCCCTGCCACCAGTCAATAGCCTGACGGGCTTCAGTTAACTGTCGGTTTACGATACTGACCTGTTGCTGCTGATCATGCAGATCCCGCCGAATCTCTACTTCCTGTTCCGGTGCCAACATGACAATGCCTTTGGTTTCCGCCTGTAAGAGCGTCAGTTTTTCCTGTTCCTGTCGTTGACGTTCATGGGTCATGCGGGAAATATCCGTATAGATGCCAGTGCCGGTAATCTGTTCCAGAATTTTCGACTTTTGCTCAACATCTGCTTTCAGGAACGTATCAAAACCGCCCTGTGCCAACAGAATGGAGCGGGTAAACCGATCGAAATCCATGCCGGTGTGGGCTTCAATAACAGCAGCCACCTGACTTTTTTTTGTCTCCAACAACTGACCACTATCGGCATTGGCAATTTGATGCTCCGGTGTCTGCAATGCACCATCTGCTTTACGTCGTGCCCGGCGCTGTGTCCATTTACAACGAAACACCCCGGTCTGAGTTTCGAACACCACTTCGGCGTAACATTCAGAGGTTTGTCGCGACATGATGCCATTGGCACTCTTGGTAATATTGCCAAGCCTGGGAGTTCGACCATACAACGCCAGACAAATGGCATCCAGAATCGTGGACTTTCCAGCACCGGTTGGACCAACGAGCGCAAAAATGCCGTTGGATACATATTCCGGATCGGTAAAGTCGATCCTCCATTCACCATAAAGGGAGTTAAGGTTTTGAAATCTGAGTTCCAGTATTTTCATGTCAGCGGCCCTACTCTGCCTGCTTGTCTGCATCGTGCAGAGATTGGACAATTTCCTGATAGCAGGTCATTAATACCGGTCTTTGCTCTTCAGGAACATCATGAGCATCCAGACAACGGACAAAAACATCTCCTTCATTCAGATCATCTAGCGTTTCTTCTTCAGCTACCGTCTGCATAACCTTGTCGACCATGCGACGGTTTTTAATTCTGCGAACCTCCATCAGAGAATCGGTCAAAATGTCATCCACGACTTCACGTAAATTCCCAATCACCTCCTGCCCGGTATATTCGATTTCCAACCAGGCGTTACTCTCTTCTCTTACCAACTGCTGAAGGCGATTCACAATATCCTGCTGCGTCCCCACGACTCGAACCAAAGGCTGAAAACATGGAACAGAAATTTCCGTTATACCTATATCGTTCGATTTCGTTTCAATCACAACGACCTGTTTCTGTTGATTTGCTTCACCAAACCCCATCGGAATAGGCGAGCCACTGTAGCGAAGATGATCCTCACCCCCCACTTTTTGAGGAACATGCAAATGCCCCAGAGCCAGATAATCAATCGATGATGGAAAGATATTTTTTTCGATATGCGCCAAAGATCCAACATACAGCTCCCGAACACCATCGCCATCCATCGTCGTACCACCAGCAGTAAATAAGTGCCCCATCGCGATGATCGGCACATAGGTGTCCCCTAGCGACGCTCTTTTCTGCACAGCCAATGCACATACATTTTCATAGTGTTTACGAATGCCATCCAGCAAGTGACGGTTTTTATCATCAATGGTTTCTCCTGGCTTTGCAGTCCGTACATCTTTATCACGCAAATAAGGAACCGCACAGACAATTGCCTCAGGTTTTTGCCCATCAGACAACAGCAGAACCTCATCTTCCAATGACTCTGTGACCGCCCCTATCACATGTACATTCAGCATTTTGAGTAATTTCCCTGGCGCCTCCAAAAACGAAGGTGAATCATGATTGCCCGCAATCACCACGACATGACGGCAACAGGATGCTGCTATCCGGCATAAACACTGATAATACAAGGCTTGCGCCCGATGGCTTGGGGTCGTGGTATCAAATACATCGCCAGCTACCAGCAAGGTATCTATCTCCTCCCGCTCTATGATGACCATTAACCAGTCCAGAAAGGCGGAAAATTCGTCATAACGTTTGCGGCCATAAAGAGAACGCCCGAGGTGCCAATCGGAGGTGTGAAGAATTCTCATAATTTGATTTCCACGCTGACCGATTTATAAATTTAAGCAGGCTTTATAAACCAATCCGAACATGAGCTCAAACCAGCTATAGTCAAAAGGTTACTGTTTCAACTCCTCCAAAAGAACCACACCAATCGTTACTACACCATCTTTTTATGACTTGACATCATAATGGCGACACAGTTATCAAATTAATTATTATGATATTTATTAACATCAAATTTCCGTTAACTAAAACCCCCAAAATGGTTCATTACTACTTTTTAATGTATTGGTATCGGAAAAATATAATGTTATTCTAAAAATGCTTGGGAAGGAAAATTGCCATATATAAAAACTATTAACACAAGGGTATCTTCTGGCATTAGTAAATTTATATTGTACTAACATTTGTTAATACAAATTTATGAAAAATCCCTGGCTAATAAGTAACTACTTTATTAATGCAACCCTGACGCCCGGTAATTTCGATTAGTACTTTTATAAAAGTACTGATGTATCGTAGTGGTATACCTTTCGTCTCTAATTAAAGGTTAATCTAAATGCTAAAAAGTACGATCCCTTTTGTGGCAGCATTAGCGATATCAACGTCTTCAATTCTTATTTCTAATTCTGCTGCAGCCCAAGAACATGCTACTAACAATAAATTCTGGTGGCCGGAGAAACTGGATCTCAGCCCTCTCCGACAACATGACTCTGAATCCAATCCAATGGGTGATAACTTTGACTACATCAAAGAATTCAACAGCCTGGATCTGGATGCGGTTAAAGAAGACATCAAAAAACTGTTAACCACCTCACAAGACTGGTGGCCAGCCGATTACGGTCATTATGGGCCATTCTTTATTCGCATGGCCTGGCACAGTGCCGGGGTATATAGAATGGGTGATGGTCGCGGTGGCGCGGCTGGAGGACAACAACGTTTCGAACCTCTGAACAGTTGGCCCGACAACGTTAATCTCGATAAAGCACGTCGATTGTTATGGCCTATCAAGCAAAAGTATGGCCGGAAAATTTCCTGGGCGGACCTGATGGTCCTGACGGGAAATGTGTCTCTTGAGTCAATGGGCTTTAAAACATTTGGTTTTGCCGGTGGCCGTGAAGATGACTGGGAACCAGATATGGTTTATTGGGGCTCAGAAAAGAAATGGCTCGGTGATGAAGATCGTTACAGCGGTGACCGGAAACTGGAAGATCCACTCGCTGCAGTGCAAATGGGCTTGATTTACGTAAATCCCGAAGGTCCTGGTGGCAATCCTGACCCATTGCTGGCAGCCAAGGATATTCGAGAAACTTTTGGCCGCATGGCAATGAATGACGAGGAAACCGTGGCATTAATCGCTGGAGGCCATACGTTTGGAAAGGCGCATGGTAATGGAAAAGCAGATTGCCTGGGAGAAGCCCCGGCAGCGGCTCCAATAGAAGATCAGGGACTGGGTTGGAAAAACAAATGCGGCTCTGGTAAAGGTGCGGATACGATTACCAGTGGCCTGGAAGGTTCATGGTCAGTCAACCCGATAGCCTGGACCACCCAATACCTGGACAACCTGTTTGGTTATGACTGGGTACAAACCAGAAGTCCGGCAGGCGCAATACAATGGATTCCCGCTGACGATCAGGCAGCCAATCTGGCCCCCGACGCACACGACCCCATCAAGCGCCATGCTCCGATCATGTTTACTACTGACCTGGCCCTGAAAGCAGATCCGGCCTATCGGAAAATTGCTGAGCGCTTCCACAAAGATCCACAGCAATATCAACTGGCATTCGCCAAAGCCTGGTTCAAGCTGACTCACCGGGACATGGGGCCACGTAGCCGCTACCTCGGCCCCGATGTTCCTCAAGAGGCCTTGATCTGGCAGGATCCCATCCCTGCGGTTGATTATAAGCCGGTCAATCAAAGAGACATTTCCAAGCTGAAAAAACAGATTCTTGCTTCAGGACTCTCCGGAGCAGAACTGATCAGAACCGCCTGGGCTTCTGCATCCAGTTTCCGCGGAACTGACATGCGGGGCGGAGCAAACGGCGCTCGTATTCGTCTGCAGCCACAAATCAACTGGCCGGCCAACAATCCAGCTGAGTTGAAGAAAGTACTCGGCCGCCTGGAGAGTATTCAGGAAAACTTCAATCAAAAATCTGCAAAACGAAAAATCTCTCTGGCAGATTTGATTGTCCTTGGTGGTGACACAGCCATCGAACAGGCCGCAAAACAAGGTGGTTACAAAGTTGAGGTGCCGTTCACTCCTGGCCGTGCCGATGCCACTCAGGACCAAACAGATGTGCATTCGTTTGCTGTGCTCGAACCCAAGGCCGACGCTTTCCGCAACTATTACGATGACCGCAGCCCGATGTCACCAACCCGTATGCTGGTCGACAAAGCCAATCTGCTGACTTTGACCGTACCAGAAATGACGGTGTTGGTCGGTGGCATGCGCTCGCTGGACGCCAACAGTGACGGCTCTAAATATGGCGTCTTCACTGACCGCCCGGGAACCCTGAGCAATGACTTCTTTGTGAACCTGCTGGATATGTCAACCAAATGGAGCAAATCCTCTGACATGGATGGTATTTACGAAGGGCGTGACCGTGAAACCAACAAATTGAGATGGGAAGCCACTCCTGTGGATCTCATTTTTGGCTCACACTCTGAGTTACGTGCTGTCGCAGAAGTCTATGCGTCCGATGATGCCGGCCAGAAATTTGTTGATGACTTCGTGGCCGCATGGACCAAAGTGATGAAACTCGATCGCTTTGATCTCTAATCGTTCCACTTTTTTTAAAACGCGGCGCATTCTGCGCCGCTATTTTTTCTACTCCTGACAATGATCACCTCTCTCTATAAAAAACGGCAAAATCACCACTTTCCGCTTAATCTCTTCCGACAGACATGACAAAATCAACACCTGTGCATTGCTTCAATACAACAGGCTGTTTACATGCAACAAATACTTCAATACCTCATTCAATACGCGGATACTTTACTGGAGCGTTATCGCGATCCATATCATGGTACTCCGCTTTTTTTTGACGGTTGCGACACCTTTACCGGCAAACCGGTTATCTGGAAAAATACCGACGGCACTCCCTGGGAACCCTCCAATATTGCCAGCCAGCAGAATCTGTTCCGGTTTCTGACCGGATTGACTGCCCTTACTGGCAAACCTCAATACCGACAAGCGGCCAAAGATGCTATCACCTGGCATTTTGAACATGCAGACAAAAGTGGCTTGATACGTTGGGGCGGCCATTCATTTCTGGACCTCAAAACACTGCAGGCTGTTGGTCCGGAAAATAAAAACATGCTGCACGAACTAAAACATCACTGCCCTTTTTACGAACTGATGTATGAGACCAACCCCACGGCTACGCGACGGTTGATCAAAGCAATCTGGAACAGCCACGTTAGCAATTGGGACAATTTGGAAATGTCCCGTCATGGTGAATATGGCAAAACATTTGACGAACACAACTTTTGGAACAAACCCCAGCATGAAGGCCTTGAACCCTTACGGGAAATGAAAGGCCTGTCGTTCATTAACATCGGGAATGATCTAATCTTCAGTGCCGGAATGCTCTACAAACTTGACCAGGATCAGGAGGCATTGTCATGGGCGGAATTCCTAATGCGCCAGTATGTCAACAGCCGTTACCCTGGAACCAAACTGGGTTGCTATCAATACAATCGCCCGGCCAAAACCGGCGATGCACCCACGGACGAACATCATCCGCAATACACTTTCTCATTTTGGGGTGACCGCGCCCAACGCCAGTTTGGCCCGGAATATGGCGATGTTGCCAAAGAAGCCTGGGTTCTGTTCAAAATGGATGAAGAAGCACTGAATGGACCGGAAGGAATTTACGGAGATTGTGCCCTGACTCAAACACTGCTCGCCCGTGAGTTGGGTGACAAAGGGCAGCAATTGCTTACATGGACAACGGAAGGATTGGAAGCTTGGATTCATTACGCCTACGACCCGGCCAGCAATGAAATCAAACCCATGTTTGCCGATGGAAAAGATCTAACCGGTCACCACATTCCACGCTATGGTTACTATGGCCATAAAGGCACACCATTTACGCGACGGCCACTTCCCCCTCACGTTTTTCTGGCATGTGTCACCAATTGGGTGGAAACACGAAGTGAAATACTCTGGCCAGCCATCTGTGCTATGGCAAAACACTTTGAACTGGGTGACTGGGGCCCCAGTTCACCACAAGTCGAACTCAACACCAACGCCAACGAAACACTCTTGTTATTGGCTGTACTGGAAATGCACCGCGCCACCCAGAGTCAAAGTTATCTGAATCTGGCCAAAAAACTTGGAGATAACATCTTCAATCGCAGCGCCAACCGAGGCGTATTTACGACCAGCAAAGACCATATTCACTGCCGCTTTGACGACATCGAACCACTTGTACTGCTCAGCTTAATTGCGGCGAGCGAAAACCAACAGACTCAGATACCTGCATACCGAAGTCGTGGCGGCTACATTCATGGAGATATGATGATGCCTGACGGTAGTTGCAAAAATACAATGGATATCAAAGCAATTTATTCCCGGCAGAAGTAGCCAGCGTATTTAACACATTATGTAGATGGGTATGAGGCGGCTGGCTGGAGATGTAACAAAAGATTTATCTTTTCTTGATGGTGTGGAAGTTGGTTTCATCCACACCTGGATTGCTTTTTAGCTGAGAGAACATTTTGTTATCCCAATAACAAAAGCAGATTTCCATATAAACAGGTATCTCATTGCATACTATAAAACGGACACCCCCTAATGAGGCATCCGCTTTTTTAACTTAGTTGGCTGCAGCAAGGGCCTGCTCGATATCAGCAATGATATCTTCCACATGCTCAATGCCAATAGACAGTCTGACCAGATCACTACTGACACCTGCTGCCTTAAGTTCATCTTCATTGAGCTGACGATGGGTCGTTGTAGCCGGGTGACAAGCCAGGGACTTTGCATCACCAATGTTCACCAACCGTTTGATCATTTGTAATGCATCAATGAAACGGGCACCTGCTTCGGCCCCACCTTTGATACCAAAACTGAGGATGGCCGAAGGTTTACCATTCAGCATACGTTGAGCCACTTCATGATACTGGCTATCACTCAAACCGGCATAATTAACCCAGGCAACTTGGGTATGGTTACTCAGATATTCGGCTACTTGCTGTGCATTTTGTACATGACGATCCATTCGCAACGCCAGCGTTTCCAATCCCTGCAAAATCAAGAACGCATTCATGGGTGATAATGCTGCTCCCATATTTCTCAGCGGCACCACTCTGGCACGGCCAATAAATGCCGCCTCACCCAGTGCTTCGGTATACACCACACCATGATATGAAGGATCCGGTTCATTGAAACGCGGAAATCTTGGATTATCTTTCCAGGGAAATTTACCGGAATCGACAATGGCACCGCCAACCGTCGTACCATGCCCCCCAATGTATTTCGTCAAAGAGTGCACAACGATATCAGCACCATGTTCAAACGGTCGGCACAGGTACGGCGTGGCAACAGTGTTATCAACAATCACCGGTACACCATGACGATGTGCCATATCCGACAAAGCCTTGAGGTCAACCACATTACCTGCCGGATTGCCAATAGACTCGCAAAACAAGGCCTTGGTTTTATCATCGATCAACGCTTCCAGAGCATCGATATCGCTGCCTGGTGCCATACGCACTTCAATGCCCTGCTGTGGGAATGTATGAGCAAATAGATTATAGGTACCACCATAGAGCTGACTGACAGAAACAATATTGTCTCCTGCCACGGCCAGGGTTTGAACGGATGCCGTGATGGCGGCCATACCCGATGCCATGCACAACGCTGCAATTCCTCCCTCCATTGCCGCAAGACGCTGCTCCAGCACATCATTAGTGGGATTCATGATCCGGGTATAAATATTACCCGGCTCTTTCAGATCAAACAGATCAGCGCCATGTTGGGTATCACGGAAACTGTAGGATGTCGTCTGATAGATTGGCACTGCCACTGCCCGAGTGGTTGGATCATCATTGAACCCTGCGTGAATTGCCTGTGTCTCTATTTTCATACTACTTTTGCCTTGTCATTATCGTTATTTGATTTTGGTTAACCTGATACTAGTTCTGGTTGAGCCTCATCGCACCATACAAACGTGTCCGCGATGGCTCACAGCCAGATCAACAGAAGACTACAGTTTAGCAGACAGCTCCCAACTCCCCATATAACTCCCGATTCTTTCAATATGCTCCGACGGCAACTGCCTTCTCCCTGAAAACATCAACACGTTACGAGCTTTCAACTACTCACTGAATAAACCAAACCTTCACACAATCCTAACAATTCGATCATTGAGAACAACCAAGACGTCCTTATAATAAGCAAAGCTTACTATAAGGTATAACTATGTCTTCCAATGATCGATTGAATAATCCTGGCTTTCTGATCGCGGATATCCACCGCCTGGTTCGGCGCCTGTATGTAGAAAGAGCCGATCAAAGCTCCCTGACTCTGGCCCAGGCCAAAGCTCTGCTGTTTATTTCCAAACACGAAGGAGTGAAACAAAAAGAGCTGGCCGATGTGCTGGATATTCAACCCATGACCCTGGTTAAAGTGCTGGATCATCTCGCCAGCGAAAGACTTATCGTCCGCCAACCGGATCCTAATGACCGTCGCGCCCATCTGATTCACCTATGTGAAGATGCCGGTCCACACCTCGCACAGGTGGAACAAACCACCCAGCAGTTATTGACGGATATGCTTCAGGACCTGGAAAAACAGGAAGTAGAACAATTGATCAATATGCTCATCAGAATTCGCAATCGACTGTTGTCACTCTGAATTTAGGAACTCCAAAGATGTCTGATACTCCAAATTACGATACAAAACCCAATATTCCATCTGCCAGGCACAATCCCCTCAAACGGATTTTGCTAATGATCGTTGTACCGGTCATTGCACTCGTAGCAGGGGGAGGGATCTATTTGAAAGGTGGGCAATCTGTAGAAACCGACAATGCCTATGTCAAAGCAGATATGGTAGCTATCAGTTCTGAAGTCTCCGGGACTATCAGGCGGGTTGAAGCTCAGGAAAATCAACCGGTTAAAGCCGGAGACCTGTTATTCGAAATAGATCCAGAAACATTCAATGTAGCCGTACAACAAGCGAAAGCCCAACTGGCCCAGGTGAAAACCCAGCTGGCAGCTCTTAAAGTCTCGTACGCACAAAAACAGGCGGAACTGAAACTCGCACAAAGTCGTTATGACTATGCACTGGCAGAAGAGAAACGCAACGAAGACCTGCTCAAAAAACACTTCATTTCCAGCTCACAGTTCGATGCAGTTAAACAGGACACCCGCATAGCCAACCTGCAATTAATTGCCGCAAATGAAGGGCTGAAACAAATCCTGGAAAATCTCGGCGGCAGCATCGATCTTCCAATTGAGCAACACCCTGACTATTTGGCCGCCCAGGCTCAGCTGGATCAGGCGCAGCTAAACCTGGCACATACGCGCATTAAAGCTCCTATCGACGGCATCGTTCGGATTCCCCCCAAAAAAGGTCAGTTTATCACTGCAGGCCAAAGCGCCCTGGCACTGGTACAAAATCATCAGTTCTGGATTGAAGCTAATTATCCGGAAAAAGACCTCACCTATGTGAAACCAGGTCAGATGGTGGAAATTCATGTAGACACTTATCCAAATGTCTCCTGGAAAGGAACCGTCGAAAGCCTGAGCCCAGGAACCAGCTCTGAATTTTCTATACTGCCGGCACAAAATGGTACGGGGAACTGGGTAAAAGTAGCACAACGGGTTCCTGTAAGGATCCGTATTCAGGAAGACCAGAACACACCGAATTTACGTGCCGGTCTCAGTACCATTGTCGCCATCAAAACTGGACACAAACGAAACATTATGGGCTTTTCACTATAATGAATCAGGATACAGAAAAAACCGCTGTCCAACGCCTGTTTATTACCATTTCGGTTATGCTGGCAACCGTTATGCAAGCGCTGGATACCACTATTGCAAATGTGGCACTACCGCACATGCAAGGAAGCATGGGAGCCTCTCAGGATCAGATTTCCTGGGTGCTCACCTCTTATATCGTCGCGTCAGCTATTTTCATGCCGATGACAGGGTTTCTAACCGCTCGCTTTGGTCGCCGTAAGCTACTGATCGTATCGGTTGCCGGGTTCACCCTTGCATCTATGATGTGTGGTGCAGCGCAATCCCTTACACAAATGGTTGCTTTTCGTCTTTTACAAGGGGTTTTTGGAGCTAGTCTTGTACCCCTGGCACAAGCAGTGCTGCTCGATACCTATCCAAAAGAAAAACATGGCTCAGCCATGGCCACCTTCGGCATTGGTGTCATGCTTGGCCCTATTCTGGGCCCCTCTCTGGGAGGAATACTCACTGAGCACTACAACTGGCGGTGGGTGTTTTATATTAATGTCCCCTTTGGAATACTAGCTCTTATTGGCCTGTTTCGCTTTGTACCTGAAACCATATTGGAAAAAGGGCGACGTTTTGACCTGCTTGGCTTTTCTTTTCTGGCGCTGGGCATTGGTGCACTCCAAATGATGCTTGACCGTGGCCAATCCCAGGATTGGTTTAGTAGCAGCGAAATTATCATCGAAACTATTATGGCAGTACTGGCACTTTATCTATTTATTACACATATTTTTACCGCGAAAAATCCATTTATTGAACCTGCGCTGTTCAAAGACCGGAACCTGTCTGCTGGTCTGGTATTTATTTTTGTTGTCGGTGTGGTATTACTTGCCTCCATGGCACTGTTACCACCATTTATGCAAAACCTGATGGGATATCCAGTCATTAATACAGGATATTTACTAGCCCCCAGAGGCTTTGGCACCATGGCTGCTATGATGATCGTAGGCCGTCTGTCCTCAAGGGTTGATGCACGCTATCTGATTTTTATCGGTCTACTGTGTATTGCCTGCTCACTATGGGAAATGACCAAATTTACAGTGGATAGCTCAGGATATGACTTAATCAGAACAGGCATCATTCAGGGTTTTGGCTTCGGGTTTGTTTTCGTACCACTAACCACCGTCACCTTCGCCACCCTAGCACCGCACTACCGTACAGAAGGGACATCCATGTATAGCCTGATTCGGAGCATCGGTAGCAGCATTGGTATTTCAATCGTCACAACATTCCTTGCCCAATCTGCCCAGAAAAACCATGCAGTTTTTTCTGAACTGATCAACCCAAACAACCATGCATTGGCTCAGGCAGTAGGAAAAGGCATTTTGACAGAATCCAGTTATGGGCTATCCATCCTAGACGGAGTGGTCACTACACAGGCCACCACCCTTGCATATCTTCAGGATTTTCGGTTCATGATGTTCATAACCCTGGCTGCCATACCATTATTGCTACTAATGAGTTCACCCAAACAAAGAACTCAGACCGCTTCGGCATAAACAAAACAAATGAAGCAGGAACCGCTGATGAAACAGTAATCGACCATAAAAAGCTCCTGCTTCAACCACTACGTTTTTTACCAGGACACCCACTTTAAGAATACTAATTGGACACCCACTTTAAAACTTGATCAATTTTTCGATAGCAGGCATTATTCGGTACTGTATATATATCAGGACAAAGCCATGGCCCGATCAAGGAAGTCGCAGATATCACTCCATGCCACCCCGTACTATCATTGTACCTCCCGCTGCGTTCGACGGGCCTTTCTCTGTGGCTTCGATCCTCTCACTCAAACCAGTTACGAACACCGCCGCCAGTGGGTTGAAGACCGCTTGTTATGGTTGGGTGAGGTGTTCGCCATGGATATCTGCGCCTATGCCGTCATGACCAACCATGTGCATGTGGTGCTCCATGTGAATTCCAGGCAAAGCAAACAGTGGTCGATGAAAGAAGTCATTACCCGCTGGCACCGTCTCTACAAAGGTGTTCCCCTGAGTCAGCGTTACCTTAACGGTGATCGTTTCTCTCCGGCTGAAGAGAAAATGTTAATGACATTGGTCGAACAATGGCGTGAAACCTTAACATCCA
>NZ_JBNKSF010000037.1:0-22431 GCF_050297175.1 Gynuella sp.
ATTATCCAACCCATAATGGAACCGATTCACACCGGTAACGGCGGCATCGGGCACTCCGACCGGGTCTGGGGAGATAAACCGTCTTAATCTGGGACTGTACCACCTTGCTCCAACGTACACGAGTCCGGCATCGGCCATGCGTTGGTGGTGGTGGAATGTCAGTTCTCGGGCGTCCCCATCTCCTGTGACTCGGCCTTCGTTGCCGTAGGGGTCGTAGTCTTTACTCCAGATCACCTGGCCGCTGGCATCGGTGGCCAGAATGGGGTTCATGGCGAGGTCGCTGTGGATGTATTCAACGGTTTCTGTCTGGGTATCGCTGCCGCTGAGGTTGGCAACGGTTTGGCCGTTCAGGTAGATGTGCAGGCGGTATTGGCCGTCGGTGCTGTGTGAGGCGAGAACGTTATGCTGATCGTCACGCAGGTAGCGTTCGGTGCGGTTGTCATTCTGTCTGGCAACGAGTCCGTTGTGTCCATCGTAGTGAAATTGAGCAGTCTTTCCTGCCGGGCTTTGTGCCGATACCAGGTTGTGGCGCTGGTTCCACTGGTAGTGCCAGTCGCCCAGTTGCTCAATACGTCCCTGGGCATCGGCGGTGATGTATTGAAGGCTGGTAAGACCGCCGTTAATTTCCTGTATGGCTCTGGGAATATTGCGGTTGGAGATGTAGTAGCTGATCTGGTGGTCTGAGGCCAGTGTCACGCCGGTGATATTGGAGTTGCTGTCGAGCCCGAATGCCTGGTTGCCCCAGTAACCCGTGCTGCTGAGCAAGCGGTTATCACGATCATAGCGGTAGAGTTTATCTGCCTCACTGTGCAGTGAGTCCTGTATAGCCGTCAGGTTGCCCATGGCATCCCGTTGTGCGGTTTTACTGAACTTACCGGCCAGCTCTGTGCCCGTACTCCAGAGCCGTTCGGGGTCCAGACTGAATTGCTGAACCTGACCATTGCCATAGGTGAGCTGGGTAATAGTGCCACTGGGATGGTATTGAATATGACGAATGAAGGTGCCAACCCGGGTCGGTCGACCAAATGCATCGGGGGCATAGTCAACCGATAGCCCACCCGGATAGGTCAGACGGCTTAACTGATCGTTCTGGTCATACTCATAGGAAACGGTCTAGGTATCCGACAGCGGGTGGGTTAATACTGAACTCAACGAGGTCAGGTTGTTATTCAGATCATAGTCATAGAGTCGGCTGGCAGTACCATTGCGGACTTCAACCAGGTTGCCGCTGCCATCATAGCGATACTCTACGTCCAGGGCGGCATCGCTGTAGGTGGTGGCGATCAGCCGTTGCAGGCCATCGTAGGCATAATGCTCAGCCGGCAGGTCGTTCTGCTGCATGGATGCCAGCAGTCCGTTGCGATGGTAAGTGTAGGTCCGGGTGCCTTCTTCATAGGAAGTCTGGCGGGTCAGTTGAAAGTGGTGGTTGTATTCAAAGTCATGCAAGGCTTTGATGTATATTTGGCCTTCATCACCGGGTACCGGGGTGCCCTGAATGATTCTGGTGCGTTGCCCAAGCCGGTTAAAGGCATAGGCGGTTAACGTGCCGATGGGGCTTTGAGTGCGGACCTCATAGGTGCTCTGACTGCCATAGCGTCGGGTATGTTGCCAGACGTTGCCATTTTCGTCCTGGACCGAGGTCACCGTCCCGTTGTAACCATAGTTCCGGGTGTTGCCATCCGGATAGGTCACACGTTTCAGGCGCAGATCATACAGCCAGTCATAGGCGACGGCAGGCCCTGTCTGACAGCCGGCGCTGTTAGGGTACCAGACCTGACTGACCTGGCCGTTCAGCAGATACTCGTAGCTTTGGTACAGGGTTTCGTGTTCGCCGGTCATTTCATGACACAGCAATTGACCGTTGTCGGTATAGGTCAGGGTTTGCTGTAAAGGCCCCCGCGTCATGTGAATCACATTGCGCTGGTAGCGGACATCGACGGGGTTGCCCAGGCTAAAACCGATCCGGGAAATTCTGCCGAGATCATCGTAGGTATAGGTTTTGGCTGACCCACGGGCATCGGTCTCTGAGGTGACATAGCCTCCTGTGGCAACCGTACGATCATAGCTCTGTTCGTCATTGCCCAAGGTGGTGTGTCGTGCCACGCCATAGTGATAATCACTGTGCTGTTCGAGGATATCCCCTTCCAGCGAGACCTGTTCCAACAGCCCGTAGTGGTTGTAACGATAATGGTGGGTGATGCCGTCGACGGTCTTGTCGGTCAGCTGAAGCAGTGCGTCATAAGTGTTGGTGGTCACTGAATCGTCACCGGCAATATTGCTGCTGCCATGGGAATTGGAGGCACCAAGCAGGGTTTCAGACGTCACCAGTGAGGGGTGCCAAGCCGCTGTGGTGGGGGTCAGATAGGTATACTGGTATTCTTCGTAAGCATTGCTGCTGACAAAGGTGGTATGCAGTGGATTGCCGAACTGATCCAGGGCGTTGTGAACGATTTGTTTGGGGATGCCCTGGTGGTAGGTTTTTGAGCTATTGAGCGCCGGGAACGCCGGAGGCCCACGATAAACGATGCCTTCATGGATCAGCACGCTTTTTTGGTGGCCGATGGTTTTGAAGGTATAACCGTTGGTCTGGTAGGACGCCAGATTGCCATTATAAGCAACAGTAGCACTCAGGACGGTCATCCCAAGCATATGAAACTGGCTGCCCAGGGTACTGGTGCCATCACCGTTATCCACCACGCTGATGCTGTGTTCCAAAAACGGCTGCCCGGCCACAAAGTAATCGGTTTGGGTATAGCTGTCCGGGATGGGGGTTGCACACGCATCACGATAGGGCCCGGTTACGGTTGTGACATCATAGTGGGTGTAACCCGGTGCGTAGTCGCGTTCCAGATTCTGGGCGTACTCATAACAGGTATAGAAATCATCCCGACCGATATTGTCGTGATGCACTGACCGCACGTTCGGGATGATCTGTTGGGTGTTTTCTCCGGCGTCGTAGGTCGTTGCCTGATAAGCAAATGTTAATGAATTGCCCACCGGCAGGGTGACTGATTTCAGGTGAAAACCATCGGGGTTGTTGGCGTTGCTGATATCTCCGCTGAATGAGTGGTAGGTATAACGATAACGCTCATCTTCCGGCAGAATGACTTCGTCCAGGGTCATACCACCGTGGACGCCGCCGGACTGTGTAGCGACGTCAACGGGCGTATGGGTGTAGCGGATGGTGTTGGTGCCATTGGGCCCCGGATAGGTCAGCGAGACCAACTGTTTGTAGTCTTCACGGGTATCGTAATTAAACTGCACGTAACGATCGTCGGCGGGATCTTCAATTCTGGTCGGGTAGACGCCGTTGTAGACATCGGTTTCATAACGGATGTTCAACTGGTTACCCTGCAGGTCTTCAATGTGGGTGACAGGCAACCAGCGCAGGCTGTCGGTACTGTCGCCGCCCAGATAACCCGACGACAGGTCAAAGGTGTAGTCGATGCCGCCTGGTGTGGTGGCAATAAAATTACCCTTGTCGTCACAACGACCAATAATGCCCGAGACGGTGCGAAACACATGCTCGCCTTCACCCGTGACACCATAAAACTGTTCGACGCTGTCATCCGGCATTTCAATCAGCGGGTTATAGCGGATTTCATCGGACGGTTGATGGCATAGACCACCGTCCTGCAATCGATACGCCTGAAATTTCAGTCGACCAAAATGCAGATCCCAACCGAATCCAAGGGGTGACCAGCGCAAATCGGCGGTGACGTTGGTGCGGGAGCGGTAGTTGCGGTTGACCACGATGGGTAAGCCATTGCCGGACAATGACACATCGGTCTGTGAGATCACCAGCTGACCGTTGTGATGGCTGATGGTGTAGTCAAATGCCGAGCCGTTTAAGGTCGCGGCACCGTCAAAACCCAAACGGTCATAATACGGAATATCGAGGGTATCTATGTCGCTGATATCCGGTATGCCCGTTAACCTCTTAGGCGTCATGACTGCCTGGCGAGCCGGTATTGACTGGCTTGAATACAGCTCTGTCGTGGGTGGAGTCAGTTCATCCGATACCAATGGTTTATCGGCTTCAGGCAGTTGAATGATCTCGCCTGGAGTATGAGTGGCGTGCGCAGAAGTGGTCAGGGAAAGTGCCGACAAACACACTGTTGTGGCAAGAAAAATGTTCGTTCGTTTCATAAACTCAAGTCCATGTATCCTTGTTTATTGAACAGAAACGATCAGGCTACAACGATGGAACCAGCACACTTCTCAACATCAGACATTGATATTGCGTTTCAAATAAGAACACCCAAGATAAGGGGCGGACAAAGTTTGGACCTATAGCAATCAGATAGAAGTGACGGCTTTCACAAACCGGAGTGGACCATACGAAAAGATGAAAATGGAAGGAGTGATGCAAACAGATTTTTAACGCCGCGGACGACACAGGCAATTTTTCAGATGGTTCCTGAGGTATATTTACCGCAAAATCAAGCACCCTATGCTATAACATTTACACTACCCTGCTGAGTCACGTGGTTCATTCCTGTTCATGACCAAATATTTAGTTATCGTCGTTTTGTATCTGGCAACGTATGCCAACGCCGGATCTGTTGTCTTAACGGATAATTCGGTGAATATCCGCAACTTTGAAATCGGCTATCTCGTCAACAGCCCACACCCCTACACCATCGGTGAAGCCATGCAGGCAGAATTTACGCCGGCACCCAATCGCTTGTCACTACCCAGCAATCAATTGGATATCTGGGTCAGATTCAGTGTCAGGAATGCCACAAATACAGCAATTGCCTGTAATATTCATAATTCCATTTCCTACTTTAATCGGGTGATGGATTTTTATGAAACCCAGAATGGCGTCATCCTGGATCAGGAACACATCGATTTATTTACCTGGACGGGCGACACCGAATTATTACACGGCACAGATACGGTATTACCGGTTCATTTGAATCCAGGTGAAGAAAAAACCTATTATTTCCATTTTATTTCACCCGCTTATCAATACTTTGAATATCTGATTCTGGATGACCAACACACGCTAACGGAACTCTCCACTAAAAATATTTTTCCGGTTCTGTTGGTTGGAATGCTCATCGCACTGGCCTGCTTTAACTTTCTACTGTTTTTTTCCGCCCACTATAAAGAATACCTGTATTACTCTTTATACCTTCTGTCATCGATTATCTGGTTTGTATTCGAATACGGCATTTTATCCCATTACTTTGGGATCTATGGAATGCACGGTCATATCACCAGTTTCGGCTTGCTAAGTGCCACGATCTTTTTGAGCCTGTTTGTGAAAAAAGTTTTACAAACCGCCAAGTTTTATCCTCTACAAAACCGGGCTCTGAATTCCACCATTGTGTTGCTGATACTGAATCTGTTATGGGGATTTGTGAATTTCTTCAACGCGCTGGACATCAGTGTATATTTTTTCATCTATGCCATTGCCGTGTACTTTTGGGTTTCCGTCTCGCTGATGAGACAGGGCAACACACTGGTGAAGTATTTGCTGGCTGCCCAGCTGTTCTTTATCTTTTTCGCGCTGTTCGGCATTTTGTTTTATGAAGGCTATTTGCCTTATAACTGGTGGACCCGTTACTCCATTGCCATTGGTGTCACGGTTGAGGCCTTTATTCTCGCATATCTACTCTCACACAGAATCAAACTGCTGAAAGTGGATTTGGAAACAGATTCGCTGACAGGTGCATTTAACCGAAGAACATTGTTTGATCAGTTTATGCAGGAAAGCAAGCGTATTTCAGCGTTAGAATCACTGGTATTTGTCATTTTCGATATTGATCAGTTCAAACTCTATAACGACACCTACGGTCACCCCAAAGGCGATGACATTCTTAAAATCATTATCCGTCACCTGCAGCTGCAGTTTCCGGACAGCTCTGTATTTCGCCTCGGAGGCGAAGAATTTGCATTATTATTTACTTCAGAAAATGCCGCAGCGGCCAGACTTAAAGTCAACGATCTCCGTCTGTCCATCGAACATCTCAACCTGAAATTCCCCGGATCTCTTCATGGCGTCGTCACGGCATCATTTGGGGCCAGCGTGATTGAGTCAGGACGCATACAAAATTTTAACGAACTCTATCAGCAAACCGATGCCCGACTGTATCAGGCTAAACATAATGGCCGTAACTGCGTGGTAATGTAATCCGGGCTCCCATACCATGACCCGCAGCTTCGCATAGTAACGACAAACTCCGGCATCTTGGTTATGATTGCCCTCCTCACAGGCCCTGAACGTTGGAGTATTTTTGTCTGCACACACCCCCCAATTCGACCTCGTTATCATCGGTGGCGGCCTGGTCGGACATGCATTACTGGCAGCGCTGACGCCGCTGTATTCACAAGGTGCCAGAATCGCTCTGCTGGAATCTACACCTGAGCCGGATCAACAACAGGTTGTGGGATATTCCCCGGCGTTTGATGATCGTTCCACAGCCATCTCCGCTGGCAGTATCCAGATGTTGCAGAAGTGGGGCTTATGGACGGGATTACGGGATTACGCTGAAGCCATCCGACACATTCAGATCAGTGAGAAAGGTGGGCCAGCCACCGCAGAACTGCACGCAGAAGATCATCAACCGGCGCTGGGTTATGTCATTCCCAACCGGGCGCTGGGGACTGCGTTGTTGAGCCAGAGCCGCAAACTGCCAGTCACGTTAAAGTTTTCCACCACGGTTGAGCAATTACAGTTCCTGCCGGAATACGTCGTGCTGAAAACACAGCAACAGGAAAAGATGACCGCACGACTGGTCATCATTGCAGAAGGTGGTCGTTCTGAGTTGAAAAGCAGACTGGGCATTCAGGAACAACGGCTGCACTTTCACCAGCATGCCATCATAGCCAACGTGGCCCATCAACAGGCACATCAAAACTGGGCCTATGAGCGCTTCAGCGAATCCGGTCCACTGGCAATGCTGCCCCTGACCATGCAACACAACCGATCCGTCAGTGCGCTGGTCTGGAGTGTGGATGAACAGCAGGTGGATGAGCTGATGGCGTTACCGGCATCCATGTTTCTGGCTCGTCTGCAGCAACAATTTGGCAGCAGGCTGGGCATACTCAACGATATTTCGGATCGCTTCAACTACCCGTTAGTGCGTACTTACACACCGGAACAAGTCCGTAGTCGGCTGGTACTATTGGGCAACAGCGCTGTATCCCTGCACCCGGTTGCCGGCCAGGGACTAAACCTGGCCCTGAGAGCTGTATCAAGCCTGGCGCAGACCCTGATCCAGCAACAACCGGCTCAACTCGGACAGCTGACGCCACTGTTGCACTATCAACAGCGGATTCAACAGGACCAATTATGGGTCATGGAGTTCTGCGATAAACTGGTTCAGGGCTTTTCACTGCCGGGGCTCAAACCTGTCAGAGCACTGGGGTTGGGCGTGCTCGACCGTCATACGGTCGCTAAAGAACTGTTCAGCCGTTATGCCATGGGGCTGGCAGGTTCCCAATTACATGAGAATAGATTATGAATAATTCGATCGATTTTGAGGTCATTGTCGTCGGCGGTGGCATGGTGGGAGCCAGTCTGGCTTTGGGGGCGGCCAGAGCCGGTCTGTCTGTGGCGATTATCGAAGCTCATTCCCTGAGCCCGATGTCCATGTCTGGCGCTTCCGGGTTTGAGCCAAGGGTCAGTGCCATCAATCATGCGGCCAGAAACTGGCTGAAATATCTTGAGGTCTGGGACGACATCAATCAAGACAGAATATGCAATTATCACCGCATGGAAGTCTGGGAAGCAGATGGCACCGGAGAGGTCTCGTTTGCAGCTCAGTCAATGAACATCGCGGATCTTGGCTGCATTATTGAAAACCAGCAGATCCAGCAGGCACTGGTTAAAGGCATTAGTACCACCTCTGGTATTCGGACCTTCGAAGCACTCTCCGTAACGGCCCTGCATCAACAGGACGACCATATGGGCGTATCGCTCAGCGACGGTTCTTATCTGACCGCCAGACTGGTGGTGGGTGCCGATGGCCACGAATCCAAAATCCGTGAATTGGCCAGCTTTAAAACCAGCGGCTGGGACTATCATCATCAGGCTCTGGTCACTTCGGTCAAAACCGAAAAACCACACCAGTACACAGCCCGTCAGATATTTACTGCAGTCGGCCCACTGGCATTTTTGCCACTGAGTCATGAAGGCATGGATGAACACTGGTGCTCAATTGTCTGGTCAATCAACAGCCATGAAGCCGAGGATATCTTTAATCTGTCGGAAGATGCATTTAAACAACGACTTGCCCGTAGTTTCGAGTCCCGGCTCGGTACAATACAGGAAGTTGATCAGCGCTATCTGATCCCGCTACAACAGCGCTTTGCCCGTTCCTATGTTCAGCCCGGCGTGGCTCTGATCGGCGATGCCGCCCATCGTATTCACCCTCTCGCCGGTCAGGGGGTGAACCTGGGTTTCCTGGATGCAGCAACACTCACTGAAACTCTGACCAAAACCGTCCGCTTAAAACAGTCACCGGGATCACTGTTCTATCTGCGGCAATATCAACGCCAGCGTCAGGCACATAACCTGGCCATGATGGCCGCCATGGAAGGTTTTAAACGTTTATACGAAGCCGATGCTCTGCCGGTTCGCTGGCTTAGAAATCAGGGTATGAAATGCTTTGAGCAATTGCCCTGGTTAAAACATGAATGTGCCAAAGCAGCAGTTGGCCTGATCGGACCGTTACCGGCTGCAATGAGCTAGGGCTTACCAACCTGCCGGAGTCCCGGCAGTGATACCTTGTCAGACAATAACCGCAATTACCCTAAAACAGTGCCCCCCCTCGCAGAGCAGCTTGGAATGGAAACCAGGCTGCGGGTATTCGTGATCCAGCATTATCATTTTCCACGGATGGCAGATCCCGCTTTTCGCATGCGCCTACCTGCTCAACTGGCTTCGTTTATCTCGCTAACCATCACTTTTTACAAAATACACAAATCCAGTCTTGAGAGCCGGTCAATTTTTTTATACTGTATATAAATACAGTATTTGAGATAAACATATGGATCTTCTGCAAACACTGACCGACAGTGGCCAGATATGGTCTGGTAACAACTGGTTGCGCCACAGCACCCGAGCCTGCTCAACAGGTTATTCAGCGCTTGATGCTGAACTGCCAGGTGGAGGCTGGCCACTGGGAGCGGTCACTGAAATTCTGTGTTCTCATCCAGGCCAGGGCGAATTGCGGCTCATCCTGCCGTGTCTGGCAAAACTGGGACAACAGGATGACCGCTGGCAATTCTGGCTCAACCCACCCTACCAACCCCATGGCTTGGGCTTATTACACTGGGGCCTGCAACCGGAGCGTCAATTGATCGTCCGCTGTGAACGCAGTGATGATCTGCTATGGAGCATTGAACAGGCTCTGCTTTCCGGTGGCAGTAATGCGGTTATCGCCTGGGCGGATGCCCTGAACAAAGCCCAGTTAAGACGGATCCAGCTGGCCGCCGAAAAAAATCTGCTCCCCGTTTTTCTGCTCAGACCGTTACGCTATCAGGATGCCCCCTCAACGGCAGCGTTACGCCTCAGCCTGTACAACCAGGGCAGAAATCAGTTGTGTCTGCACATTTTGAAAAGCCGGGGAGCCTGGGCCCGGGAACAACAGATTCTTCCAGTACCGTTGTTTCATGATGCAGAGTGTTGACAGTGTCTTCCCTCTGGCTATTCATCCATTTTCCCAGATTGGCACTGGAGTCTTACTTCCTCAGCAGTGACGGCAGCAAACCACAATTGCTTCTGAACCCTGGCTCCAGAGAAGTATTCCAGTGCAACAGTCTGGCCGAACGACTCGGCATAAAAAACGGGATGAGCACCAGCACGGCTTACTTTCTGCTAGAAGATGCAGAAATCGGCATTTATGACACCCACATTGAATACGAAAACCTGCAGCGGCTGGCTTTGATCGGTTACCGCTATTCCGCCCATGTCAGTCTGGCATCGCCCGATGGCCTGTTGCTGGAAGTTGGTACTATGTTGAAACTATTCAACGGTCTGGATAATTACTGGCAGCAGTTGCAACAGAGTTTTCAACGAGCAGGTTTCACAGCCGTTTATGCTGTGGCACACACAGCCAGGGCAGCCGAAACTCTGGCACGCAATCAAATTTCCTGCTGCAGCACCTGTGCCGATGAAGTCATAGACAAGCTCGATACCTTAACAGTCTTCCAGTTGGATATTGAAACCCGATTGGCACAAAGACTCACATCCATGGGCATACATCATTATCAACAATTACGTCGACTGCCACGCTCTGAACTCGGATATCGGTTTGGTAAAACACTAGTGCATTATCTGAATGCATTGGAAAAAGATCAGACTCTACAACAGAGCTTTATAATTCCAGCACACTTTCGTCACCAAATTGATCTGTTGTATGAGGCAGCATCTGCCAGCCATCTACGATTCCCTCTTAAGCGCCTGCTACAGTATCTGGAACAATATCTGTCCGCCCGGCAACTAACAGCCGAACAGCTGTTTATTAAACTGATTCACCGTCAAAGGTCTCCCACCATTCTGCGAATTCAGGCGATCAATGGCGCCTGGAAATATCGTGACTGGCAAAATCTCATCGGTATTCAATTGGAACGCACGCGGTTATCTGAGCCGGTCATTGCACTGCAATTACGGGCACATCATTTTCGGCCACAAAAGCAAACAGCAGGGGATTTGTTGAAACAACATTTCCCCGAACAGGATAAAGACCAGTTACTTTCCATTCTGATTTCACGACTGGGTCATGAACAGGTTAATACCATACGACTCACCCCGGATCCCCGTCCTCAATATGCCAGCCAACTTGTTTCAGCAAGTATGTCAGCTCAATTCAAAAAGCCGGAAAAATACCAGCAAAAACTTCATTATCCCGTCTTATTACTGAATCAACCCAAGCCTGTGAACCCTCAAAATTATCGTTTGCTGTCAAAACCGGAGCGTATTGTGACCGGGCGTTGGCTGAACGGCCATCATTACCGCAAGGATTTTTTCCGCGCAGAAATCATGGCGACCGATCATGTTCATCAGATACATTGGTTATCGCGTCGTGATGATGGCAACTGGTTTTTGGAGGGAGTGTTTGCCTAATGGATTACGCCGAACTCCATTGCCTGAGTAACTATAGTTTTTTGCGCAGCGCCTCCCACCCAGAAGAACTCGTCAGCCGGGCCTATGAACTGGGTTATCGTGCACTGGCACTGACCGATGAATGTTCGGTAGCAGGTGTCGTAAAAGCCTGGAAAACCATCAAATCCGGAGAATACAAAAATTTTCAGCTGATTATTGGTTCTGAATTTACCGTACAGAATCAGAAAATTATTCTACTCTCTCCCACTCATCGGGCTTACAGTCAACTTTGTCATCTGATTACCCGGGCCAGACGCAGGGCGGACAAAGGCAATTATCACCTTTACTGGCAGGATCTTGGCAAACAACTCGATGAATGTTTGTGCCTGTGGCCACCAGCGCAGAATAAACAGGATCAAGCTATGATAGAGGATCTAAAAGCTTTTTTCCCCGAGCGACTCTGGCTACTGGCAGAAAATCTTCTCACCAATCAGAGTTTCGAATATGCGGGTTACTGCCAGCAACTGGCCGATGACAATCAACTGCCTTGTGTCTGTGCCAATCATGTATTGATGCACACCCCAGAGCGCAAAGAACTTCACGATGCTCTGACAGCTATTTACCATAATTGCGCCATGATGGAGGCTTTGCCGCACCTGTTACCAAACGCTGAAAATCATCTTCGTTCAATACGGAAAATTGCATCTATATATCCTTCCACACAAATCGACGAAACAATCAATATCGCCAGACGCTGCCATTTCTCCCTCGACAGTCTCTGCTATCGTTATCCACGAGATGTCGTACCCGGCAATTACAGCGCAGAGCAGTATCTGAAAATACTGGTGGAACAAGGCAAAAAACGCCGCTTTCCCCAGGGTTCAGAACCTAAAATCGACGCCACTATCAGTAAAGAATTAAGACTCATTCATCAGAAAGAATACGAACATTATTTTCTGACCGTCTACGATATCGTTCGCTTTGCCCGTTCTCAGAATATCTTATGTCAGGGACGCGGCTCTGCTGCCAACTCAGTGGTCTGCTACTGCCTTGGTATTACCGAAGTTGATCCGCGCCAGGCTACACTGCTGTTTGAACGATTTATCTCCGATAACCGGGATAAACATGACCCACCGGATATCGATGTTGACTTCGAACATGAACGCCGTGAGGAAGTTATCCAATATATTTATCGTCGCTATGGCCGCAAACGGGCAGCCCTGGCCGCCACTGTAATTACCTACCGACGCAAAAGCGCATTGCGGGATATCGGCAAAGCAATGGGCATAAACATTGATCAGCTCAATCAGAAAATTGCCAATTATGGTTGGCGCTATCGCAAACAAAACTGGATAGATGAAATCATCAATGATGGTTTTGGTCTATCACAAGCTCACATTGATTTATTTAAGTCACTGTTGAGGCAGATCCTTGGTTTTCCCAGACATTTGTCCCAGCACGTAGGTGGACTGGTACTGACTGAAGGAGTCGTGGCCGACCTGGTCCCTATCGAAAACGCCACCATGAAAGATCGTACGGTGATTCAATGGGATAAAGACGATCTCGAAGCGTTGGGCCTGATGAAAATAGACATACTGGCTCTCGGTATGCTGACCGCTATCCGCAAAGCCCTCGACATCATTAATAACGTACATAATACCTCCCTGAGCCTGCAAAAAATCCCACGGGAGGAGTCTGATGTTTATCAAATGATTCAACAGGCCGATACCATCGGTGTATTTCAGATTGAGTCGCGCGCGCAGATGAATATGTTGCCAAGACTGCGACCAGCCTGTTATTACGACCTGGTCGTACAGGTCGCCATTGTTCGGCCAGGCCCCATACACGGTGACATGGTGCACCCCTATTTGCGTCGTCGTACCGGACTTGAGCCCGTGGAATATCCCAAAAAAGAGCTGATTCCCATTCTGGACCGGACATTGGGAGTGCCTATTTTCCAGGAACAGGTCATTGCCCTGGCTATGGTCGCAGCAAACTTCACCGCCAGTGAAGCAGATGAATTACGTCGCTCCATGGCCAGCTGGAAAAAAACCGGTCATATCAGTCAGCTTCGTGATCGACTGACCACCAACATGCTGGCCAATGGTTACCCCCTGGACTTTGTTGAACGTATCAACCGTCAGATAGAAGGATTTGGTGAATACGGTTTCCCAGAATCCCATGCTGCCGGTTTTGCGTTACTGGCTTATATTTCCTCATGGCTAAAACTGAAATATCCGGCTGAGTTCTGCTGTGCATTACTCAACAGCCTGCCCATGGGATTTTATTCCGCCTCGCAGCTGATACAGGATGTCCGTCGTCATGGTGTGACCGTTCTGCCCGTTGAGATCAACAACAGCCAATGGGATAACAGCATCGAAGTTGTGAGTGGTCGTGCTGCTCTCAGGCTTGGGTTCTGTCGGGTCAAAGGATTATCCAAAACCACGATGCAGAGCATTGTCCATTCAAAACCTGAACAGGGTTACCGTTCTCTCAAACAACTGGAACATATACCTGGAATCAAAACCACTGACCTGGATGCACTTGCATCAGCTAATGCGCTGAGCGCATTAACCGGTCATCGTTTCCAGGCCCGCTGGGAAACATCTGCTCTCAAACTTCAATATCAGTTACTCAACGATAGCTTCGAAGACACCCAGGTAACATTGTCAGCTCCGGATGATCTTCAAAATCTTCACGAAGATTACCTCAGTACCGGCCTGACACTGAATAAACATCTGCTAACGCTGCTGCGGGAGAAAAACCTGATCCCCAAAACCCCGACCGCCAGCGAACTGCTGGGCATCGCCAGACAGGCTGAGCAAACACAGCAAAATCAGCCATTTTATAACGGTAAAATCAGGGTACCAATTCTGGTCACCGGCCTGATTGTCAACCGACAGATGCCTAAAACCAACAATGGTGTCACATTTGTCACGTTGGAAGATGATACTGGCAATATCAACGTTATTGTCTGGTTACAGCTGGCTCAAAAATATCTGAAAACCCTGACCACTGAACAGCTGGTTGCTGTACAGGGATTTCTCGAAAAAGCCAATGACAATGATGTCGTTCACGTAATTGCCCAACAGATCATGGGTTACAGCGAACTTCAGGGAAGGTTGAATGTTCGTTCACGGGATTATCATTAATCCGCGATTTTAAAGTATCGGCAAGCCGTGTGTAAAAAAGGGCTGGGTTGCTTAGACCACAGCCCTGTCAATGAGTCAGGCAACAATTTCCAAAGAGACCTTTCCGGACTGACAACGATACCGATAACGTTGACCACGGTAGTAAATACCTTGAACTTCACAGTCTCCCCAGGGAGCTGGCTTGGGTTGCCACTCCTGGTTCAGAGATGGATACAGACCTAGACCACCAAACAGCATTGCCGCCGCCGGCATACCACTCCATCCCTGCAAAAAAGATCCCCGACCATACACTGGATCATAGTATTCCACCGGGGTCAGCCATTGTTGTTCAAGAGAGTAACTGAACCAACGGGTCAGAGGATAACGCCAATCGTCTCGTTGATGTCTCATTTTTGCCCATGCAAGCATGCCACTAAGATACGGCCAGTCACTTCCATTATGATAACGGAACGGATAAGAAGACTTCTCAACCAGGTTCGGTACATGCTCGTAAAGAGGAAAACACGTCATCACACCCCAATCCCCAAACGGTTGCTCAAGGTTATGGCATGTTTCCAGCCTGGCGGAGACTCTATCCAACACAGCCCGCTGGCTGGCTTCTGAACCAATATCAAAAACAGCTGCCAACGCCTGTTCAATTGACACATTACTTTCACTCACTGGAGAACAGGCGGCATCAGAATTAATGTAATTACGATATCCGCTTTCATCATCCCACAACAATTTCCGAAGGCTTTCCGGAGCATTGGCAATATCATCGCTCAGATCGGCTGCCAGTTCGTGCTGATCGACAAACAGAAATATTTCACGCAAGCATTCAATAGCCCGACAATATAACAGACTGTCGTACACCACATATCCCTGACGCACCACATTATCACACCAGTCACGACGATTTTCAGGCTTGATCATGACACCAGTCGTTGCATCAACACAGCTTTGCAGTTTATGGAAACAGAGCTTTAAGGCATCAAAAATGGTACGTCCGTTAACTTGTTGTTGTAACAAATCTTTATCATGAGTCCAGGCCAGATAATCGTGCACCATCATGATAAAAAAAGAAGGCGAATCATAATGATCCGGCCAAAACTGGGTAAATTCATTGGATAATTGATTATAAATGACTGCGCTTGGACATGAACCGTCTTCACCAACACCATATGCCAGAGTCAATATTTCTTTTTTAACCAGATCAGGACGGTAGGGCAGAACCGGGAGCACCGTCCAGTAACCATCACGAAAATATGTTCTGGATGGACTCTGATAGTTCACACCGGCATAAAAGGCGGCGAACTTATCACCGGATTCCTTATAAGACGAACAACCCACGTTTAGGCATGCAGAAAACAGAGCGTTTAACTCCATATCCTGACAGGAAAAAGATTTCTTCAACCAATGACAATAGTTTTCGGCATTATCAATGAGCTGCGGATAAATATCTTCAAACTGATCAGAACGAATACAATCGCTTCCTCCTGACACCATAATGAACATGGTAACAGAATCACCAGGAGCCACCCGATCTTCCATATCCAGGTTGTACTTCAGATTGTTATCCTCAGTTTTTTCGACATTAAGCGTATGGCTCGCAAACAATGCAAACCGATATTCATCTCCAAGATCAATTTCCAATTGCCGGTTACCCCCTTTCCAGGCAACCTGCAGTGGGCTCTCCTCATATCTGCCATTTTGGCTGACCACGGAAGCAACGTATCCCTGCCGGTCCACCTGCACCCCGTGACGCAAAAAAATATCAGCATTATCATTACCATGGTTGGTAAATATAAACTGCAAGAGAATGCAATTGTGGGATTCATCCACATAGGACTCAGACCGAACCGTTACCTGATCCAGTACTTCACGACTACCAAAGTCAATACTCTGAATCCGTCCAAACGAACGAACCTGTTTACGGTGCAATGCAGGTAAACGTTTTCGGTTCACAGCCCAACTGGTAAACCAGTGGTCAGTTACCAGGACAGGCCATTCTCCAGCCACTGAATATTTGGAAATACCACCATTACCATTGAACTGCGCCAATAGCCGGCAATTAGACACATCAAATTCAAGGGGCTTGTACCATAAGGCATCTGTGACCAGGCTATGGTTATCCACCGTGGTGCTAGTTTTCATACAGCTTTCCATTTTACTTCGAAGCCCCCTGTGAAAGTCCACTGACAAAATGCCGCTGGAACATTAAGAACAAAATGATGATCGGGATAATGGCTATCAAAGTGTAGGCCCCCATTGGTCCGAGTTCACCCATCCGTTGCCCCAGAGCATTACGCAATCCAACAGGAACAGTACGCACCTGATCGGATGAAGTTAAGGTCAATGCAATCATATATTCATTCCAGGTACGCACGAAAACCATTATCGCGGCGGCAGCCAGTCCAGGACGTACCAGTGGCAACATGATAAAAAAGAAGGATCTTAAACGGGAACAGCCATCAAGCATCGCGGCTTCTTCTATATCCTTCGAAATCCCGGCAAAAAAGTCTTTCATTACGAACAGCACCATTGGAATACCCATCGCCGTATAGGCCAGGATTATCGCCCACAAAGTATTCAAGAGATGCAACTGAAACATCATCACATACAGCGGAATGACCGTTAACAAAGCAGGGATCATTTTGACGGAAAAAAGGGATATATAAATCGTATCTTTAAAAGGAAACTTCATGCGTCCCAAAGCATATCCCGCCAAAGACCCAAGCAACAATGACAAAAACAGGGACACCATAGTAACAACCAGACTGTTGAATAAATAAGTTAACATCGGTGAATTCATAAATGCACTGACATAGTTACTCAATGTTGGTGCATTTGGCAGGAACGTCGGTGGAAAGGCATTCCATTCAGCACTGGGTTTGAAGGACAATGCAGCAATCCAAAGCAATGGTGCTATGGAGATCAGTGCCCAAATAACCACAGGCAAGTAGAGCAGACTTTTGAATAATTTCTTAGTCGGGGACTTCATATCATGCCTCCTTATTCTTGAGCATTCTCAGATAAATAATGCTCATGAGAAGATTGATCAGAAACATCAACACAGCCAATGCAGAGCCTTTTTCAAACTCACCATATTTAAAGGCCATGTTATACATCTGAATACCAAGCAAGCTGGTTGAATCGAGAGGTCCGCCTGACGTCAACGCGTAAACCAGATCGAACTCATTGAATGTACTTGTGGTAATCCATATCAACGTAACCATGGTTGTCGGTTTTAACAGTGGCAGCGTTATATACCAGAATTGACGTACCTTACTCGCACCATCCATTAATGACGCTTCGTAAATATCTTTATCAATAGACTGAATACCAGCCAAAAGCATCACCATGCAAAATGGCATACCAAACCAGATATTAGCAACGATGACCATTGTCATGGCTGTGTCGACGCCCAGCCAGGCAACTGGTTCAGACACGATTCCGGCTGACATCAGCATATAATTCAGTATACCAGCACGATCGGGGATATATAGAAACTGAAAAATAACCGCAATAACAACTGGCGAAAGTATCCACGGAATGATGATGATTGCCCGGAGAATGTTATTAACTTTAAGCTGACGCTGAAGACTCAAAGCCATAATCATTCCAAGCGAAAACTGAAACACAACACACCAGAAAGTGAATACCAGCGTTTTCCAGAAAGGAGACCAGAATGTACTGCTGGTGAGCACATCCACATAGTTGGAAAGTCCGACAAATTCGCGATTGAAAACGAGAAACTTACTTTCGAAAAAACTTAGATATACAGCATAAAAAGCGGGGTAAAAGGCAAATATCGCAACAAAAATTACCACCGGAGCCAGAAAAAAAATCGCTAATACCCAGTCCTTGGAAAGGCTTCCCGATTTATGTCCGGGTAGTTTTATTCCTGACCGAATACTCAACTGAGTCATCATAACACTCGCCTCCAGAGTTGCTCCAGAAAACATCTTTCTGGAGCAATAGTACAATTATTATCATTATTTCCAGGATGCTTTAACTTTATCCTGAGCTTCTTTAAGAGCATCTTCTGACTTTTGTTTACCACTCAACACTTTCTGTATCGCATCTCTGTATGATTGTGATAACAATTCATAATTATTGGTTTTAGGACGCGATCTGGCGTTAGGTATAGTATCTACAAAACTGCTAAAAATCGGATCAGAAGTAAAGACAGGATCTTTATAAGCAGACAGTCTCATCGGCATATTGCCGGTGCCATCTTTAAAAATATTAATTTCATGTTGTGCTGAGGTCACTTTCTCAATCCAATTCCAGCCGGCCTGTTTTGCATCAGAATCTTTAAAAATAACCCAGGTTCCATATCCAACAGCAGTTGCGGCTTTGGCTGGATCGACGCCATCAGGAACTGGAATAGGTGCTGATCCCAACTTATCTTTCAGGTTTGCCTGGGCCAGGAAATTAGCATCACTACGCCATTCCCAGGAACCAACAATCGCCATAGCCGTTTGACCGCCGATAATACTTGCAGCGACTTCTCTCTTGGTTTTCAAATAACTGTCTGGAGGAGCAACCTTATACTGACTAACCAGATCAGACAGAAATTGTACGGTTTTCAAAACAGGTTCACTGTTCAAAGCAGGCTGCCCTTGGGCATCTATAAAATCACCACCCAAATCCCAGATATATGGAAGTGAACGCATGGAAGTATGCTCTGAATTACCACCATTCAGTGCAAAACCATATTCAATACCTTCTGCTGCCCCAACTTTCTGAATCTTTTTCGCCACTTCAACGAGTTCTGACCAGGTTTTTGGAGGATTGGAATAACCTGCTTTAGCCAGCAAATCTTTGCGATACAACAAAGTACGAACATCGCCATCACCTGGCACACCAAAAGTATGTCCATCAAAAGTCACAGAATCCCATACAGCTTTAGGGAAATCCGTCTTGCCACTCCAGTCAGTCATGAAAGGTGTTAAGTCTGCAAGAATGCCGACATCCTTAAATTCTGAAAGCCACTGACCATCCAGATAAGCAACATCCGGCAAGTTGTTTGCAGACACCGCTGCAAGCAATTTAGTCCGCATGTTATCGTTATTGATTTGTTCGATTTTCAACTCTACATCTGGATTGTCTTTTTTATATTGATCCAGGACGATTTCCATCGGGCCCGCCAGTTCTTTTTTATAGGGATCTGTCCAGTCCCAAACAACCAGTTCCTTTTTGGCCCCCTTCGGACTATCTTTTTGTTTTTCAGAATTCTCTCCTGAAGAACAACCATAAAGAAAAACCATCGTCGCCAAGCATGTGGCGGCATATACAAGTGTCTTTTTCATTCCAACTTACTCCCGGTTTAACACCATGAAATGTCAATACCCGACTTCTGCATAGCATAATGCGCTGCCCCAAGGGCACCCGCTTTATTACCAAGCATCGCCAACTTCAAAGTTGTCGAAATCGGAGTCATTTTATTTACCTCGGATTGGACTTTTTCAATGAACACTTCACCTGACTCTGCTACACCTCCTCCAATAACGACTAATTCTGGATTTAATAATGAAGCAATATTGCTCACAGCGATGCTAAGATGCTGTAACGGTTTTTCCAATATCGCCAACGCGGCAGGATCACCGTCACCTGCCGCTTTAAGAACATGTTCTGTTTTGATTTCAAGATAGTTCTCCACAAGCAGAGAAATAGACGACTGTTTAAAGTCTTGTTGTTCAAAAAACTTGATTGCCTGATGGCGAATTGCTGTTCCGGATGATATGTTTTCAAAAAAACCAAAATCTTCGGTCTCGGTTTTTGAATCAACATAATCGCCAGTTATAAAGTACCCCACTTCCCCAGCCTTTCCGGAAAAGCCGTTATATAACTGGTCATTGATAACCATTGCCGCGCCAATTCCAGTACCGATGGTTATCATTACGAAGTTATTAATCCCAGCGGCAGCACCTTTCCATTGCTCACCAATCGCTGCAAAATTAACATCATTGTTCAGGTGTATCGGCATTTTAAACACACCTTTCAACGCTGCTTTTAAGTCTATATTCAACCAATTGAACGCAGGTGAGTTTGATAAAGTGTGAGTGGCAGGATCTACCGTCCCAGGTAACCCAATACCCACTGCCACGATATCACTCAGTTGAATAGAAACATCTGAATCAAATAGACACGTTACGATATCGCCAAAAAAATCCTGCGGCGTTTTATTTGGATAACTCGTTAACTTTTTTTCTAAAACAACAGAACCTTGAGAAGATACAAGACAGACTTGCGTTTTTGTTCCACCAACATCAACACCAAGGAATAAAGAATCAACACTCATAATTTTTCCTTACGATTCCTGTACCAAAAGATTGTTCTTTATGAAGTCGAAGCTTCGCTTAACAGCCAACCCAACTGCCCCGATAACGACAGAATTCTCGCCAATCTCTGTTCCAGATAATTTCGGTATAATTGGTAAAAATTTGGTTAGGAAAGGGCGAACGAACGGAATAAGAACATCACTATGACGGCCAATTGATCCACCAAGAACGATGATCTTAGGATCATACATGACACATAAATTTTGAATGGCGATAGCAAGAAAATGACTATAATCCTGAATAACCTTAACAGCCTCAGGATCTTCTACAGCTGCCAGTGCAAATAGTTCATCGACAAATTTCTGATGACCATAACAGGACAACTTATCAGAAAGCTCTCGATACTTTGCCGTTTCATTTTTAATATATTGGGCGGAGAGACATTGTTCCAGCTTGACTCCAGAAGACGACAACAGCTCGCCAATTTCTCCAGCAGCACCATTACTTCCCCGATATAAAACACCGTCTAGCATTAAGCCGGAACCAACACCTGCTCCTAAAGACATGTAACTAAAAATAGATGCCTTGCGAGCGACACCGTATCGATATTCGGCCAACGCCGATAGATTGACATCGTTTTCCAAAATAACATTGGCAGGAAACAAACGCTTCAGATACGGCTGTGACAGAAATGGCTTAAAACCTTCAAGTTCATCCACCATGAAAGACGTAGTACCTGTTTCTGGTGTTACCACTGCTGGAACACCGAAACTCACATAGTGAATAACGCTCCAGTCCAAATGATATTGCTGCAGCACCGCCGTGACGTGATCGGCTAACCTTGCCATGTATGATGCTGGAGCAGACTCATTCATAGCAAGCGTACTCAACGCAACAATATCGCCATTTAGATTCGCCAAAGCCACACGACTTTTCTTAACACTGAAATCAATGCCTATCACGAACAAAGCATTTTGATTCAATTGCAACAGCGTGGCTTTTCTCCCTTGTGTATTTTCTCCAGGTCCGATTTCCCGGATCAGATTCAACTCCAACAAGCGAGAGACCACTGATGAAACTGTTGGCTTACTCAGCCCAATTTCCCTGCTGATATCAGCTCTCGATATCTTTCCATGACGAAGAATCAAGTCTATAGCCAGACTCTCGTTCATGTTCCTGATATGTTTCTGGTTCCCAACCACGTGCTTCATAATCAGCCCACTAACCGGATTAGAGTTGCTTAACCGTGACAATATGACCTTCAGCACTAAAAATGCGCTGGTATTACATAACATAGCAGCAATTTTTATTAATTAGTAATATTAATTAACTAATTAAAAACAAGTGTAGCAAGCTTAAAGTTATAAAAGCTTGGTAAAACCTGTAGATAGTCATATTACGAAGAGCTCAAACGAGCACGAGAGATATGAATCAGAACAGCATTGTGATTGGTTTATTTTATAAACCCATTTCTACGTCATAGAGAAAGATCATTTGCTACATCGAAAGGAAACACATGTGATTGGTAATTTTGAATATGTGACATTGAAAAACAGAAAGAACATAAGGAACATAAGGAACGATCCGGGAATGGGATAATTGCAGCACAAGCCAGCAGCAACGGAAAATGGAGGGATCAAAACCATTACGGCATAGATCAGAGCAAACGTGGAATACCTTTTTCTATATCAAACGGATATTTGGTTATAGAAAAGTTCGTTATTGTAGTTTGGCAATGAACACGAATCGGCTTTATCTGAAGTAAATTGAATCACTCGACTCATAAATAAATAGGGTCATCGCCAATAGCCTAATGGTTCACATGCATTCTCTACCAAATCAGATTCACAAGATTCCCCAGCGGGGAGTGTAGCATACGGTTTAGCGGTTATGTGTGCTGAGGAGCGCTGAGTGACAGACATAAAAAAACCCCGATCTGATCCCAGACCGGGGT